>CAZTAE010000031.1:0-12390 GCA_964611535.1 uncultured Woeseiaceae bacterium | reverse complement strand
TGTTCTCCGGCAGCACGGTGGCAATCTTCAGATCGACCGCGCCGGCCGCGGGCGCAAGGCCCAGCCAGCCGACGGCCGACAGGACGATCAGAAGGCTCAGGTGTCGCATGCATCCTCCACTGGGGCGGGGCCGCGGCCGCCCGGAACGGCGTTGTCAGAAATAGTCGTCGGCGCTCGCGAGCAGCGCTTCGGCGTCACGCTGAGCGAGCACGTTGGTCAGCGTGTAGCCGGGGACTTCAGGATCGGCCGCCAATACTTCCTGCAGAAGCCTGTCGTGGAGCTCTCTCTCATAGAGCATGCGGGCATACCCTCTCGCGTACTCCACCTTGATGCTGAGATCGCGACCGCCGGCAAGCTCTATGGCGCGTTCGAACAGCGCCTTGCCCTCCTCGGGCTCTCCGCCCAGCGCCGGCGGCCTGAGCGTAGCAAGAATGCCGAGATAAGTATAAGCGGCGGCGTCGGCTTCGCCGGCGCTGATCTCGAGGTAGCGGTGCAGGAGCGCCTCCATCTGCGGCAGTTCCGCGAGGGCGTTCCAGTCGTCGCTGTGGGCGCGTATCCAGGCGAGGGACGCGACGGCGTAGCTGTAGAGGGGCTCCGCGTGCCGGGGCGCGAGCCGCCCCAACGTCTGCTCGAACTCGGGGAACGTCATGTCCGGCCAGCCGCAGGCAGGCTGCCAGGATTCGCAGAGCGCCCGGCTTCCGTACCGCCGCGCCCGCGCCGTCAGCCGGCGCGCCCGCGCGGGTTCGTCCGCGAACACGGTGCCGTAGGACGCATAGAGACGGGCCGCGGCCCCGAGCAGGGCCGGGTCGTCCGGATCCCCCTCGAGAAAGCTGTCGAGCAGCAGGAGATAGGCCGGTGCCCCGTCGCGGACGGTCTGGGGGTCGTTCTGGTTCAGGATGGCGGCGGAGAGATTATCGGCCATGCCGCCGGCCGCGGACGACATGAGCGACGCGCAGCCGGCGCCGAGCACCAGCAGGCAGGGGACGAGGAGGACGCGCCCCGCACGCCGTGTCCGCCGCCGATGCACGGCACTGACGGAAGGACTTCGGGACCGGGCTGGCGGCGGGCAATCGGGCATGAGGAAGGCGGCGGTCGCGCCGCCGCAGGAAGTCCCCGGCGGCACGCCGCGCGGCTAGATTTTCTCCTTAATGCGCGCCGCCTTGCCGGTCCGGTCGCGGAGGTAGTAGAGCTTCGCCCGCCGCACGTCGCCGCGTCGCTTCACCTCGATGGAGCTCACGGCCGGACTGTAGGTCTGGAAGACCCGCTCCACGCCCTCGCCGTGTGACACCTTGCGCACGGTGAACGACGAATTGAGCCCGCGGTTGCGCCTGGCGATGACGATACCTTCGAACGCCTGCAGGCGCTCCCGCTCTCCTTCCGTGACCCTGACCTGTACCACGACGGTGTCGCCCGGCGCGAAATCCGGGATCGCTTTCGTCATCTGTTCCTGTTCTATTGCGTCGATTATCTTGCTCATCGTTCCGTTCCTGCCATTCGTGATACGTCGCCCGGGTGTCCCGATCGACACGCCTTCACTCCGTGCCGGTGTCTTTCGCCGGCTGCTGCTCGCTCAAAAACTCGTTCAGGATGCGCCGCTGCTCCTCGTTCAGTCCCAGCTTGCGCACCAGGTCGGGCCGCCGCAAGAAGCTGCGGCCCAGTGCCTGCTTGTATCGCCAGCGTGCGATGCGTTCATGGTCGCCCGACAGCAGAACTTCGGGCACCCGCTGGCCGGCGACGACCTCCGGCCGCGTGTACTGCGGGTGATCGAGCAGGCCGTCCGCGAATGAGTCCTGCGCCGCCGATTCGTCATCGCCCAGCACGCCCGGAATCAGTCGCACGACGGCGTCAATGACGGCCATCGCCGCGATCTCGCCGCCGCTCAGGACGAAATCGCCCAGCGACAGCTCCTCGTCCACTTCCCGTTCGACGAATCGCTCGTCGATGCCTTCGTAGCGCCCGGCGAGCACGATCAGTCCAGGCAGCCCTGCATAGCGCGCCGCCGTCGCCTGGTCGAATACGCGCCCCTGCGGCGACAGGCAGATCAGCGGCGCACCGCTGGGGGCCGCCTGCCGGGCTGCGGCAACCGCCGCCGCCAGCGGCTCGTATTTCATGACCATCCCCGGCCCGCCGCCATAGGGCCGATCGTCGACCGTGCGGTGGTTATCCCCCGCAAACTCGCGCGGATTGCGGCACTCGAGCGTGACGAGCCCGCGGGCCCGACCCCTGCCGACGACGCCGTAGTCGCCGACGGTGCGGACCATTTCCGGAAACAGCGTGACCACTTCGAGATGCATCGTGTGTCAGTCCCATTCCCAGTCCACGTCGATGACGCCCGCTTCCGTGTCGACGGCCAGCACCGAGGTCCCGGGCACGAACGGGATCAGTATCTCCCGACCGCCGTCTCTTCCGTCGGGCGGCTCTACCGCCATCACGTCGTGGGCGCCTGTTGCGATCATGTAGGAAACCTTGCCCAGGATCCGTCCGTCGGTGTGGCGAACCTGCATGCCCTCGAGGTCCGCCCAGTAGTAGTGGCCTTCGTCCGGCTCCGGCAGACTCTCCCGGGGCACGGCGATCTCGGCGCCCACCACCGCGGCGGCGGCCTCGCGATCGTCGATGCCCTCGAATTTCGCGACCAGGCTCTTGCCCTGGCTACGACCCTCCGCCAGCATGCCCGGCGTCCAGCGCCCCTCGAGTCCGAGCAGGCAATCGCGGTAGTCGAAAAGTGCCTCCCTGGGTTCCGTATACGAAAACACCCTGACCCAGCCCCGGACCCCGTAAAGCCCGCTGATGCGCCCCATGACGACCGGAGCGGCTGCTGTCTCGTTCGTGCCGGTCCTCAAGCCGCTTCATCGCGCCGGGAACGCGCGCGTCAGCTCTTCTCGCCCGCCTTCCGCGCCGCCTTCAGGAGGCCTGCAACCCGCTCCGAGGGACGGGCACCCTGGCCCAGCCAGTAATCGACGCGCTCCAGGTCGACGCGCAGGTTCTCCTCGTGAGCCTTGCCCACCGGGTTGAAGTAGCCCAGACGCTCGATGTAGCGGCCGTCCCGACGGTTGCGGCTGTCGGTGACCACCAGGTGATAAAACGGGGTTTTCTTCGCGCCCGCGCGCGAAAGTCGAATGCTGACCATGCCTGTTCCGTATGAGTGGTGTCGGGCACGCCCGTACCCCGGGCCGACCCGAGCAAACCGGGCATTTTACTGAAATTGCGGGGAAAGTGAAGCCGCTTCGGGTCTCCGCGATGGGCGAGGGGCCGGCCACGGCCGCCCTCCCCGGCCTGCCGCCCCCGCCTCAGCCGCCGAGTCCCGGCGGCAGCCGCCCGCCGGGCAGTCCCCGGAGCATGTTCTTCATGCCGCCGCGGGACATCTTTTTCATCATTTTTTCCATCTGCAGATGCTGTTTCAGCAGCCGGTTGACGTCCTGGATCGTCTGGCCGCTGCCCCGGGCGATGCGCCGCTTGCGCGAACCGCTGATCGTCTTCGGGAAGCGCCGCTCCTTCGGTGTCATGGAATTGATGATGGCGACCTGGTGGCGCAGCTGCTGCTCGTTCGCCTGATTCTTCAACATTTCCGGGTTCATGTTGCCCGGCAGGGGCAACTTCTCGAGCATCGCGCCGATGCCTCCCATATTCAGCATCTGTTCGTACTGGTCGCGCAGGTCGCCCAGGTCGAAGCTCTTGCCTTTCTTCAGCTTCCTGGCCAGCCTGTCGGCTTTGTCGCGGCTGACCTTGTGCTCGATCTCCTCGACCAGGCTGAGCACGTCGCCCATCCCGAGTATCCGGGAGGCCATGCGCTCCGGATGAAAGACCTCCAGCGCCTCGGTCTTCTCGCCGGTGCCCAGGAAGCGGATCGGCTTGCCCGTGATCTCGGCGACAGAAAGCGCCACGCCGCCCTTGGCGTCACCGTCCGCCTTGGTCAGGATCACGCCGGTCAGCGGCAAGCGGCTGTCGAACGCGCGGGCGGAATTCACCGCGTCCTGTCCCGCCATGCTGTCGACGACGAACAGCGTTTCGTGCGGCGACGCCTTCTCGTGCACGCGCACGACCTCGTCCATCATCTCCTCGTCCACGTGCAAGCGCCCGGCGGTATCGACGATCAATACCTCGGCATGCCGCCGGCGGCTCTCCTCCAGCGCCCGGGCGGCGATTCCCTCGGGTTTCTCGGCGGCGTCGCTCGGGCAATACAGCGCACCGACCTCGCCGGCCAGACGCTCGAGTTGCAGGATCGCCGCCGGCCGGCGCACGTCCACGCTGACCAGCATGACCCGCTTGCGGTCCTTTTCGATGAGGCGCCGCGCGAGCTTGGCGGCGGTCGTGGTCTTGCCGGTGCCCTGCAGTCCCGCGAGGAAAATCACGACCGGCGGCTGCGCCCTCAGGTTCAGCGGTACCGTCTCCCGGCCGAGCAGGTTGACGAGCTCGGCGTGGATGATCTTCACCAGCGCCTGGCCCGGCGTGAGGCTCCTCGCCACCTCCTCACCGATGGCCCGTTCACGGATCCGTTCGATGAACGACTTGACGACCGGCAGCGCCACGTCGGCTTCGAGCAGCGCCAGCCGGACCTGCCGGAGCGTGTCCTTGATGTTCGACTCGGTGAGCCTGCCCTTGCCGGTCAGGTCGCGGGCGGCCTGCGAGAGTCGGCCGGAGAGGTTTTCAAACATGCAATCGAGGTATTCGAGGAGGGTCGCGGACAGTGTACCGCCAATGGCGGGCGGCGTGCAGCCCTTCGGGCACCGCACGGCGATGGCGTGACCGGGGGAGCAGAACCGGGGACGGTCGTCGCGCTACGCTGCGGGCAACTCAGACCTTGATCGTCGCGCCGCGGGAGAGCATGCGGATCTTGCGGCGCGGCGATGCAGCGAGAACCTGGCTGAAGATACGGTCCTCCTCGCCGGGCTTCATGCCGGTCAGCCAGATGTCGGGATCCGGCTGCAGCAGCTCGAGGTCCCGCGACAGTGTCCGCGGACAGTAGTGCCCCGCGGTCTCCGCCAGGCGGGCCATTTCGTTCGGGAAAGACACCTCTATCACCAGCGCCTTCAGATCGTCACAGGCATTCAGGACCGGCCACAGCGTCCGGTTTGCCTTGGTGTCTCCGCTGACGGCGAAAACTCCCCCCGAATTCTGCACCGTGTAACCGATCGACGGCACGCTGTGCTCTACGTCGATCGCGTGAAAGTCCCTGTGATCTATCGTCACCGTGTCGCCGGGGTTGCATACCACGTATCGCAGCATGGGCCTCTCCGCGCTGGGAAGTTCGGAGAAGTCCGGCCAGATCACCCAGTTGAAGAGGTGCTTCCGGAGTGCGTCGAGCGTCTCCTCGCGGCCATACACGGTGACCGGCACGTCGACGTCTTCAGTGAAGATGCTGTCGATGAGCATGGGCAGCCCGGCGATGTGATCGAGGTGCGCGTGCGTCAGGAAGACATGTCGGATCGAGTGCAGGTCCTCCAGTGCGAGATCGCCGATGCCGGTGCCGGCGTCCAGCAACACGTCGTCGTCGATCAGCATGGCGGAAGTGCGGGATCCGGCGCCGATCCCGCCGCTGCAACCGAGTATTCGTATACGCATAACCAGGGCCCGTGAACGATTATCGGCTGGCCGCGGCGACGGCCGTTTTTCCGCAAGGCCCGGAAGACCGGCCACTCCCCGAACCCTCACGTCCGGGATACGCCGTGGCTGCCTCGCTGCATCGGGGCTCCGCTGTATGCGTAGTCCGACATTTGCGCTGCGCGCGACACTCGGCCAGGGTTCTCTCGGACTGCACCATGTGGGATGATTCGCTCGATGAAAAATTAGGATATAGCCGGTCGCGATTCTGTGTTTCAAATCACAATTCCTTTCTTGTACATAATCGCCGGCGCATCCTTCGCCCTTTCCCGACTGCCCCGCTACACCGCACACAGCGGCCTTCTTGCCGCGGCGGCCTTCGTTCTCGGCCTCGTCGGACTCCTGATACACGGCCTTCTGCTGCGCGTGCTGATCCTGCCGGCCGAGGGCCTCGTCCTGTCGATCGGCAATACCGCCTCCTTCATCGGTCTGCAGCTTGCGTTGACGGCGCTGGTTATCTCGTTCGAGCCCACGTTGAGGGGCCTGGCGTCCGGACTCGTCCTCCTGGCGGCCATCACCGCGGCGTTCACCGGCTGGAGCGCCGTGGTGCCCGCGGACGGCGCGTTCACCTGGCAGATGCAGGCGCACGTATTGATCTCCGTATTCGCCTACGGGCTGCTCGCGGTGGGCGCCATTGTCGCCGTGTACGCGCTGATCCAGGACCATCGCCTGCACGCCGGCAGGCTGTCGCCCGTCAACGACCTGTTCGCTCCGCTCGAGACCAACGAGAAGTTGCTGTACGGCATTGCCACCGCGGGGTTCGTCGCTCTGCTGCTGGCAGTATTCTCCGGCATGCTGTTCGTCGACAACCTGTTTGCGCAGCACCTGGCCCACAAGACCACGCTGTCGCTCCTCGCCCTGCTGCTGTTCGGCGTCCTGCTGGCAGGGCGCCATGTCGCGGGTTGGCGCGGGCGGCGCGCCGTGTCCCTCTACCTCTGGGGCTTCGCCGTGCTCGGGCTGGCCTATTTCGGCAGCCGCTACGTCCTCGAACAGATCCTCGGGAGGCACTGGGGCTAGTTTCTCGCGGGACACCATGAGCCCGTTCCTTGACACTGCGTCTTTGCCTTGTTGAACTTTCGCGGTGCATTATGTAGCGAGGTGCTCATTCGTTGGGCGATGACGTTCCGCTAGCGGCGCTTGCCGCTCTGCTTGTTGTCCTGCTCTGCCTTTCCGCGTTCTTTTCCGGCTCGGAAACCGCCCTCATGAGCCTGAACCGCTATCGCCTGCGCCACCGGGCGCGGCAGGGCCATCGCGGCGCGGTGCTGGCCGAAAGGCTCTTGCAGAGACCGGACCGCCTGATCGGCCTGATCCTGCTCGGCAATAATCTCGTCAACTTCACCGCCGCGTCGCTGGTCGCGATCATCGCACTCGAGCTCGGCGGCGAGCCCGCCGTTGCGGCGGGTACTGTCCTCCTGACGCTGGCGGTGCTGGTCTTTGCGGAAACTGCGCCCAAGACGCTCGCCGCCCTGCACCCGGAAGGCTTTGCCTGGGTCGCGTCGTACATCTACTACCCGCTGCTGAAAGCGCTCTACCCGTTCGTGTGGCTGATCAATATCGCCTCCAACGGCACGCTGTACCTGCTGGGCGTGAGGCGCACGGACCACGACGGCCACGCGCTGAGCTGGGAGGAGTTGCGGACGGTGGTGTTCGAAGCGAGCACGCGGGTCTCCAGGCGCTACCACCATATGCTGCTGGGCATCCTCGACCTCGAGAACGTCACGGTCGACGACGTGATGGTGCCGCACAACGAGGTCGTGGGCATCGACCTGGACGACGACATGCCCGAGATCATGTCGCTCATCCGGAGCAGCACGCACTCCAGGCTGCCGGTGTGGCGCGACAGTATCGACAGTGTCATCGGCGTGCTGCACCTGCGGCGCCTGGCCCGTCTCGCATGCGATCAGCACTTCGACAAGGCGCGGCTGCAGGAAGTGCTGGACGAGCCTTACTTCGTGCCGGAAGGCACCCCGCTCAGCACCCAGCTGGTTCAGTTCCAGAAGAGCCATCAGCGCTTTGCGCTGGTCGTGGACGAATACGGCGACATCCAGGGCCTCGTCACGCTCGAGGACATACTGGAGGAGATCGTCGGCGAGTTCACCGCCGCGCCGGCCGCCGCCGACGACGACATCGTGCAGGAAAGCGACGACACTTTCCTCATCCCCGGCACGGCGAACTTGCGCGAAATGAACCGCCTGATGAACTGGAGCCTGCCGACCGACGGCCCCAAGACCCTGAACGGCCTGATCGTCGAATACCTCGAGCGGATTCCCGCCTCCGGCACCGGCGTCAAAATCGGCGGCTACCCGATCGAGATCGTGGAGACGAACGAGAACCGGGTGCAGACGGCGCGCATCCACGCCCGCGCCCGGCACTCCTGAAGGCTTGCCGCCCGCTTGCCGCTCAAGCGCCGGGCGAGCCGCTAACGGCCATTACCCGAAGGCAGCGTCCAGCGCTTCGCCGATTGTCGTCACACCCACGACGTCGATGTCGCCCGGCGGCCTCCTCGGCACGTTCTTGCCGGGCACGATCGCGCGGGTGAACCCCTGCTTGGCGGCCTCGGCGATTCGCTCGGTGCCGAACCGCACGGGCCGGACTTCGCCGGCGAGCCCGGTCTCGCCGAAACAGATCGTCTTTCGCGTCACAGGGCGGTCGCGAAAACTGGAGACGATGGCCACGAGAGTCGGCAGGTCGGCGGCGGTTTCGCCCACCCGCAACCCACCGACCACGTTGACGAAAACGTCCTCTCCCGCAAGCGCGATCGCACCGTGCCGCTGCAGGACCGCAACCAGGAGCGCCAGCCGATTCTGGTCCACGCCCTGCGCCAGGCGCCGCGGGTGATTGCCCCCGGCTTCGGAGACGAGTGCCTGCACCTCCACGAGCAGCGGCCGGCTCCCTTCCCAGACGACGGAAACGACGCTTCCGGCGCCGGAGTCGATGCTTTGCGACAGAAAGATGGCCGACGGATTGGTGACTTCCCGGAACCCGGATTCGGTCATGGCGAACACGCCCATCTCGTTGCTCGCCCCGAAGCGGTTTTTCACCGCGCGCACGATCGAGTAGCGGCTCTGCGGATCGCTTTCGAAATACAGCACCGTATCCACCATGTGCTCCACGACACGGGGACCGGCGATCGCGCCTTCTTTCGTGACGTGTCCGATCAGGAAGACGGCGACATCGCGCTGTTTGGCGAACTGGACGATGCGGCCCACGCATTCCCTGAGCTGTGCAACCGAGCCGGGAGCGGAAGGAAGGTCCGGGGTCGCCATCGTCTGTATGGAGTCGATGACGAGCACGCGGGCGCCGCCCCCGGCCGTCTGCTCGAGAACGTTGTCCAGCGAGGTATCGGCAAGCAGGTTGAGGGAAGTATCGGCCGTGTCCAGTCGCTTCGCGCGCTGCGCGACCTGGCGCAGGGATTCTTCGCCCGTCGCGTAGCAGGTGACGACGGAGGCCGAAAGGCGCGCCGCAACCTGCTGCAGGAGCGTGGATTTGCCGACGCCGGGATCGCCGCCGAGCAGGACCACGGCGCCGGGCACCAGGCCGCCGCCGAGGACCCGGTCGAACTCACCGAAGCCCGTGGCGTAGCGCGCTTCGCCGTCGTCACTCAGCGCGGAGAGCGTCGTCGCCGGCCGTAACACCGGGCCCGGCGTCGAGGATGCCCCCGTGGCAAGCACCGTCTGCGAGAGCGTGTTCCACGCATCGCAGTCGGGGCACTGCCCCTGCCATTTCACACTGTGAGCGCCGCATTCGCTGCACACGTAGGCTGTTCGGGTTCTGGCCATCGACACCTGTCGTCCTGCGCCGCGGACGGCGGACACGTTCCGGGCGCGTCACCGGCGAGACGATCCTGCCGCTATCCGGTAGCGCGGGCCCAATCATAGCACCGCCGCCGCGGCGTTCCCCGACCGGCACGCGGGAAAACTGCCAACCCTATCTCACTAAAAACCTTTGCAATTTCCTATACTGCCGCGCGTTATGTAGAGAACCGGCCTTGGACAGAAACAAAAAGGAACATCGCGACCGGCTCGTCGTGGCAAGCTTCGTCAGCGTCCTGCTGATGCTCGTGTATGGGCCGGCGTCGAGCTGGTTCATAGCGGCCGACCGCGCGCTTTACGACCAGATCGCCGCCCGGCTCCACAACTCGCCGCTCGAGCACGCCCTGATCGTCACCATCGATCCCGCGCAGACGGCGCCGGAGGATCGCGCGTCCACCTACCGCGCGCTGATCCGGAAGGCGACGGACGCCCGGGCACGCCGCGTGGTGATTTCGCAGGCGCCGCCGAGCGATCCGCGGAACGAGCTCTCGGACTGGACGCGGGGGTCGGAGGAGTCGACGCAGCTGTTCGTGCCGCGGGGCCACCCACTGGCCGACGTGGCAACCCGGAGCGGCTTCCTCGTGCTCGAGCCGGATCAGGACGGCATCCTGCGGCGCTCCTCGCTGTGGCGATTCGAAAACGGGGTGATGTTTCCTTCACTGCCGCTCGCCATTGCTCTCGACGACCCGCAGTTCGCGGCCGCACCACCGACATCCGAGGCCGACGACGCGGTCTACCTGTCGAACTACGCGCCGTTGCCGCGGCTTTCGGCCGCGGAAGTCCTGGCCGAGGCATTCCCGGCAGCGGAACTCACCGGACGGACCCTGTTCATCGACGCGGAGCCTCCGCTGGTCGAGGCCGCGGCGACCCTGCCATCCGGTCAATACGTGACCCGCTCCGAGATCATCGCCGCACTGCTGGCGGACATCGAGCAGGACCGGGCCATCGTCTCGCCGACCTGGATCATCGCGCTCAAGTGGCTCGCACCGGCCCTGCTGGCGATACTCGCCATACTGTTCATGCCCGGTCGGAGTCGGCGCGACGTCATCGCCCTCGCCATTTCGGTCATCCTCGTCCTGCTGGCCCTCGAGTCGCTGCTGCTCGCCTTCGGTCGCCTGCGCCTCGACCTCGGCCGGCCCGCCTTCATTTTCGCCGCGGCCGCGCTCCTTGCCTGGTGGCTCTCGGGAGTCGTCAAGAAGGCCGCGGTCGATGCGTTCAAGCGCGGCACGGACTTCCTGGCCGCCGGCCGGCTCGAACCGGCCTTTGCCGAATTCCGCCGCTGCGAGCCCAGCGAAACGCTGGCATCGGTCATGTACAAGCTGTCGCTCGCCTTCGAAGGCCAGGCGAAGCCGGAACGGGCGGAAGCGGTCCTGCAGTGGCTGCGGTCGACCCAGAAGCCGACGGGCGAGAGCAAGCGCTCGCTCTCCGACACCAACGGAACGCCCCAACGGCTCGGCCGGTACGTGATCGAGAAAAAACTGGGCCGCGGCGCGATGGGAGCCGTCTATCTTGCTCGCGACCCCAGAATCAACCGTCCTCTCGCGCTCAAGGTCATCCCTATAGAAAAGGAGTTCGAGGACGAGGAACTCAAGGAGGCCCGCCTCCGCTTCTTCCGCGAAGCCGAGTCGGCGGGCCGCCTCACGCACCCGCACATCATCACCGTGTTCGACGCCGGGGAAGACAAGCACCTGGCCTACATTGCCATGGAGTACCTGCCGGGCGTACAGCTGAAGTACTACACGGATCCGAAGAAACTGCTCGCCCCGAAGAAGGTGCTCGAACTCTGCGCCAGAACCGCGGATGCCCTCGACTACGCGCACAACCAGGGGGTGATCCACCGGGATATCAAGCCGGCCAATCTCCTTTACAATGCGAAGCAGGATCTCCTGAAGATCAGTGATTTCGGCGTCGCACGCCTGACGGACAACAACAGGACCAAGACGGGCATCGTGCTGGGTACTCCCATGTACATGTCCCCGGAGCAGCTCAACGCCGAACCGCTGTCCGGACACTCGGACTTGTTTTCGCTAGGTGTTACTCTATACGAGCTGCTGACCGGCACCGTGCCGTTCAAGGCGACCAACATCGCGGTGTTGATGAAAAAAATTACTTCCGAGGACCCGGTACCCGTGTCCAGGCACCGGTCTGGAATACCACCCAGCGTGGACGCCGTCCTGACCAAGGCACTTGCAAAGCGACCGGAGCATCGTTTCGCGAACGGCGGCGAGATGGCCATTGCCCTGCGGAACTGTGCGACCTATGCGTCGGCGTAACAAAAGACCTCCCCGTATGACCCTGCGCGGCAAGATCAAATTCGCCGAGATAACGGACACCGGCAAGGTCAGGGAACACAACGAGGACGCGATCGGCTCGGACCCGGACATCGGGCTGATGGTGCTTGCGGACGGCATGGGGGGATACAACGCGGGCGAGGTCGCCAGCGGCATCGCCGTGCAGACGATCACCGACCTCGCCACCGACGGAGCCACCCGCGAGGAACGGGACGATATCGATCCCACGACCGGGCTCATGCGTCAGTCGATCGTCCTGCGTGACGCCGTGTCGCGCGCGAACAAGATCATCTTTCAGACGGCGCAGAGCCAGACGCACTGCGAGGGAATGGGCACGACGGTCGTCGCAGCCATGTTCTACGACAACAGGATATCGATCGCTCACGTGGGCGACTCGCGGGCCTACCGGCTCCGCGGAGACAGCTTCGAACAGCTTACCCTCGACCACTCGCTGCTGCAGGAGCTGGTGGATCGCGGCTTCTATTCCGAGGAGGAAGCCCAGCGCTCCACCAACCGGAACTACGTCACGCGGGCGCTGGGGGTCGAGCCGACCGTCGAGGTCGAGGTCCACGAGCACGACGTGCTGCCGAACGACGTATTCCTGCTGTGTTCCGACGGCCTGCCGGACATGGTCGAAGACGAAGACATTCACTTAACTATCAGCACTTTTAATGCTAGCCTTGATGTCG
>CAZTAE010000030.1:0-18724 GCA_964611535.1 uncultured Woeseiaceae bacterium | reverse complement strand
CCCACCATGCTTGGCACGCACTCCGGCACCTGGCGCACCCTGACCCACTAACGCCGAACGCTTTGTTCGTGAACCCACGAAACCGGTGGGGAAGGCGGTTTGTCGACGGGGGAGCCCCTTTCAGGATCGTGCGAAACAGGGATGTTTCGCCCGAAGCCCCCCAGGGATGGGTTTATGGGCGGTCCTGAAAGGGGCTCCCCCGTCGGCAAGCCGCCGCTACGACTTCCGTGGGAGGTTCACGAACAAAGCAGCCGCAACAACTTGGCTCGCGCTGGCGAAGCGACACATTGGCGATATTCGCACAAGTCCAAGAGCAGGAGCATACGCAGTCGTAAAGAGGCGGCTCGCCCGGGGGGAGTGTCTTTCAGGACCGCCGTGAACCCGTCCATGGGGGCTTCGGGCGAAACATCCCTGTTTCGCACGATCCTGAAAGACACTCCCCCCGACCACGACCCTGCTGATGCGTTGCGGCGCTCGCGCCTGATGCGCTTGATCGACTTCGCCGCGTCAGCGAAACCGCTTTAGTTGAGAACACCAACTCAGGTACCGAGAATGACGATGAAGAGACTGTGGTTGTTGAGCTTCGCCGCCATCGCAATGGCGGGCTGCGACGCAGAGGTTGCTGCGACGGCGGCGCCGGAGGAGGCCGCCGCGACCGAAGCGCCCGAGGAGAGCGCCGAGGAGTTTGTGGACCGCATCAATGAGGAGCTTCGGGAACTGGGAAGGGAGCTCGGTGCGGCCGCCTGGGTGCGCGCCACCTACATCACGCATGACACGGCGATCCTCAATTCGCTGGCCAACCAGAAGTACTCCGCCTGGCACAGCGCTTCAGTCCAGGACTCGCTGAAGTATGCGGACGAGCGGCTGGCGCCGGATACGGTGCGGGCGCTCGAGCTCCTGAAGCTCGGCACCTCCGAGCCGGCGCCGGACGACCCGGAGAAGCGGCGCGAGCTGTCGGAGATCACGACCGAGCTGGCCGGCATGTACGGCGCGGGGGAGTACTGCCCCGAGGACGGGCAAGACTGCCTGGCGCTCGGCGACCTCGAGGAGATCATGGCCCGAAGCCGCGACTACGGCGAAAACCTGGAAGCATGGACGGGCTGGCGTACGGTCTCGCCGCCCATGCGCGACCAGTACCGCCGCTTCGTCGAGCTGGTCAACGAAGGCGCGGCGGAGCTCGGCTACCGCAATCTGGGCGAGATGTGGCGATCCGGGTACGACATGAGCCCGGCCGAGTTCGAGCAGGAAACGCTCAGGCTGTGGGAGCAGGTCGAGCCGCTTTACGACGCGTTGCACTGCCACGTCCGCGCCGAGCTGTCGGAGCACTACGGCGAGGAGCAGGTGCCGCTGGACGAGCCGATCCCGGCCCACCTGCTCGGCAATATGTGGGCGCAGGAGTGGGGCAACATCTATGACCTCCTGGAGCCTTACGAGGGCGTGGCGGACCTCGACATCGACAGCGCGCTCGTGGAACAGGATTACTCGCCGCAGGACATGGTGCGCTCCGCCGAGCAGTTCTACGTATCGCTGGGCATGCCCGAGCTGCCGGACACCTTCTGGGAGCGCTCCCTGTTCACGAAGCCCGCGGACCGCGACGTCGTCTGCCATGCCAGCGCCTGGGGGCTCGACGGCGGCAAGGACCTGCGCATCAAGATGTGCATCGATCCTACTTACGAGGACCTGCGGACGATCTACCACGAGCTCGGGCACAACTACTATCAGGGCGCCTACAGCGAGCAGCAGCCGCTGTTCCAGACCGGCGCGCATGACGGCTTCCACGAGGCGATCGGCGACACCGTGAACCTGTCGATGACGCCCGAGTACCTGGCGGAGGTGGGGCTCGTTTCGGCGGCCGCCGAGAGCGAGGAGGCCACCATCAACCGCCAGATGCAGCTCGCGCTCGACAGCATCGCCTTCCTGCCCTTCGGCAAGCTCATCGACGAGTGGCGCTGGGGTGTTTTCGCGGGCGAGATCGCTCCCGAGGACTACAACCAGGCGTGGTGGGAGCTTCGCAGGCGCTACCAGGGCGTGGCGGCGCCCGTCGAACGCACGGAAGAGCAGTTCGATCCCGGCGCCAAGTACCACATCCCGGGCAACACGTCCTATACGCGTTACTTCCTCGCGCGCATCCTGCAGTTCCAGTTCCAGCGGGCGCTGTGCGAGCAGGCCGGCTTCGACGGCCCGCTGCACGAATGCTCGGTGTACGGCAGTAAAGCGGCCGGCGAAAAGCTGGAGGCGATGCTCGCCGCCGGGGCGAGCCAGCCCTGGCAGGACACGCTGGCGGAGCTGACCGGCACCCGCGAGATGGATGCCACGGCGATCATCGAGTACTTCCAGCCGCTGATGGGCTGGCTCGAGGAGCAAAACGCCGGCCGGACCTGCGGCTGGTAGCGGCCGCGCCGCCGGAGCCTACTGGCCGAGGCAGACGCCGGCATAGGCAAGCGTGACGCCGGCGTTCTCGAGCTGGCACTGGTTCTCGTAGGTGTTGCCGTCGACCCCGCAGACCGGCTGGTACTCGCGCGGGCAGTTCCGTCCCTGCGATTCGCAGAGGCCGGCGTGGAGGATGCGGACACCCCGGCGCTCGGCCTCGCAGGCGTTGCCGTAGGTCGTCTCGTCGGCGCCGCAGACGGGTACGTACATCTGCGGGCACGGCCTCGCGTTGCACGCGCCCGTGGTGAAGGTGGCCGCGCCGGCCGCCTCGGCCTGGCAGGCATTCTCGTAGGTCCGGCCATCCGCGCACACCGGCACATAGACGTCGGGACAGTTGTCGAAGTCGCAGGTCCCCTGGCGCTGCACCGGGATGCGGGCGCGCTCGGCCTCGCAACGGTTCCTGTAGGTCCTCGCGTTCATGCCGCAGACGGGGTCCAGAACGGCGGGGCAGCCTTCCTCGCCGCCGCACGGGCCCGGCGCCGCGATTTCGACGCCCGCCCGGTCGGCGTAGCAGGCGTTGCTGTAGGTGTTGTCGTCGACCCCGCACACGGGCTCGAAGTCCTCGGGACAGGCCTCTCCCGCGTCGGCACCGCAGACGCCCTCGGACTCGATCTCGACGCCCGCGGCCTGCGCGAAGCAGGCGTTGCTGTAGGTGTTGCCGTCGGCCCCGCACACGGGTTCGAATTCCTCGCCGCACTCGGCGGCGTCGGGGCACAGCCCTTCCGACTGCACCGCCACGCCGGCCTCCTCCGCCACGCACTCGTTGCCGTAGGTCTTGCCGTCGACGCCGCAGACGGGATCGAATTCGTCGGTGCACGGGCCGTTGCGCTCGCCTGCTTCCCCGGGCACCTGCGGCTCTCCTGGCGGGCATTCGCCGCGGGACGCGACCGCGACACCCGACCGCCGCGCGACGCAGTCGT
The DNA here is from genome assembly GCA_964611535.1 of uncultured Woeseiaceae bacterium. Taxonomy (GTDB): domain Bacteria; phylum Pseudomonadota; class Gammaproteobacteria; order Steroidobacterales; family Woeseiaceae; genus IDS-8. Next base: position 15,374 of record CAZTAE010000030.1, on the reverse strand, counting down.
TGCTGTAGGTTTCGCCGTCGACGCCGCAGACGGGATCGTACTGCATCGTGCAGGCAACTTCGTCGGCGGGTTGCGCGAACAGCGCGCGCAGGTCGACCTTGTCGCCGGCCGCCCAGGCCGACACCGGCAGCAGCACCGGAACCACAAATAGCGGAATTCCCCTGATCGTCATGTCCTGCGCTATTCCATCCGTCCCGGGAGGTGGGCCGCGCTGCTCGCGGCCGGTGAATGCCGTGGCGACCCCTGCGGTTCTGCCGCGAGGTCGCCGAGCGCAATGTAATCCCGTACGCGGACCAGCGTGTATCCCTCCTCGCGCAGTTTCGGCAGCTCGCGTTCGAGCAGCGCCAGGGTCGCCGGATAGGGATGGCCGATGCCGACGGCCATGCCGCGGGCCCGGGCCAGCTTCTTCAGCCGCGCGAACTCGCGTTCGACCGTGGCCGGACTGCGGTCGGGATCCAGGAACACGTCGCGCCTGATCGCCGGCACGCCGCCCTCGCGCGCGAATTGCAGAGCAATGCTCCGGTGCGTCGTGTAGCTGTCGACGAAAAACAGGTCGGGATGCGCGCCGATTTCCTCCATCAGCCAGCTCATGTGCCCGGGGTGCTGGGTCAGCAGGCTGCCGCGGTGGGTGTTGACGCCCGTGACGTGGGGTACGGCCGCGATGCTCCTTGCGAACGCGTGCGAGAACTCGCGCCGGGTCGTATCGAGGCTGATCTCCCCGGGCTCGGGAGCGGCGGAACGCTCGATGGGCTCGAGCGGCAGGTGCAGCAGCACTTCCTTCCCCGCGGCGTGCGCCGCCTCCGCGACTGCCGCCGCCCGCGGGCTGCCCGGCAGGATCGCGCAGGCGACCGGCCCCGGCAGTTGCACCGTCCGCCGGCCCGCCGCGGCGTGATAGCCGAGGTCGTCGATGATGATGGCGATGCGGGGCCCCTCGGCGGCGGCCAGCACCGGCAGCAGCAGGAGCGCCGCCGCGCTTGTGCCGGCCGAGCAGATCGTTGTCGCGCTCTCGCGCAGCACGGGGAACCTCAGCCGGCTTTGCTGTGCATCACGCCGAGTCTGCGCAACCGCTCCAGCGCCTCCAGCAGTTGCGGATCGCCTTCGCGATCCACGCTGGAGCTCAGGCCAAGCACGGGGTGCTCGTCGGAGCCTTCGATGTAGACGTCGGGCGAGATGCCCGTCTCGTGTATGGAATCGCCGGACGGGGTGTAGTAACGGGACGTGGTGAGCTTGATGGCCCGGCCTTTGGAAAGCGGCATGACCGTCTGCACCAGCCCCTTGCCGAACGTTCCCGTGCCGATGACCAGCGCCCGGTGATGATCCTGCAGGGCCCCCGCCACGATCTCGGAGGCGGATGCCGAACCCCGGTTGACGAGGACGACCAGCGACGCCCCGTCCAGTACGTCGCCCCGGTTGGCGCGCTTCGTGAACCGGGATTCCGGCGTGCGGCCATCCGCGGTGACGATGACGCCGTCGTCCAGGAACAGGTCGGACACTTCCACCGCAGCGTCCAGTATGCCGCCCGGGTTATTGCGCAGGTCGAGGATGAGGCCGGTCAGCATGGAGCCGTCTTTCTCCCGGACCGCGTTCATCAGCTCGTCGATGGCGTCGCTCACCTCGTGGGGTGTGCTCTCGTTGAACTGGCTGACCCGCACGTAGCCGAGCGAAGAATCGAGCAACTCGTGGCGCACGCTTGCCACGTGGATGTTCTCTCTCTTCATCACGAATACCAGCGGATCCGGTTCCGAATCCCGTTCCACGGCGACAGTGACACCGGAGCCCGCCCTGCCGCGCATGCGGTCGATGGTGCGGTGCAGCCGGTCCGGCTCGACGGGCATGCCGTCTATCGACACGATCGTGTCACCGGCCTGGATGCCCGCGCGCTCGGCCGGCGTATTGTCGATCGGCGTAACCACCCGCACTTCGCCATCGAGCGTACTGACTTCGATGCCGATGCCCGAGTAATTGCCCGTGGTGCTGATGCGGATATCCCGGTACTCGCTCTCGTCGAGGTACTGTGAATGCGCATCCAGATCCGACACCATGCCGCGTATCGCGCTCTCCAGCAGCACGCGGTCGTCCACCGGCTCGACGAACTCGCGCTTCACCCGCTGCATCACCTCCGTGAGGAGGCGCGCGTTCTCGCCCGCGTCGTCCGACACCGGCACCGTCCCGGGGCCGGTCAGGAACGCACCGCCGGCGGACAGGCCGACGCCCATGACCGTACCGATTACGAGCACCAGAATGGCTCTGGTTTTCAAGGACATTCACATCTCCTGAAGGGTGCGGGTCGAGCGACTCAGCGACTCGAAGATAGCATAGCGGGGCATCGTTTTCTGCGGGCTGCTGCCTGCATTATGGTGAACAGACCGCCGCGCCGCCGGAAGGTTCTGGGGGCTCAACCGCCGGGCCGGCGCGTCACCCACACACCCGGGTTCACGGGCTGCCCGCGTTCCCGGACTTCGAAATACAGTCCGGAGCGATGGCGGCCGCCGCTTTCGCCGACGGTCGCGATCACGTCGCCCGGCGCGACCCAGTCGCCGGTACTCTTCAGGATCGTCTCGTTGTAGCCGTAGAGCGTCATGTAGCCTTCGCCGTGGTCGACGATCACCAGAAGGCCCATGCCGGCGAGCCAGTCGGCAAAGACCACGCGGCCATGATAGACGGCGCGCACCTCACGCCCGCGCGGCGCCGCGAGCACCACCCCGTTCCATTTCAGACCGCCGCCGGCGCGGGGCTGGCCGAAATCGTGCAGGAGCGAGCCCGCGACCGGCCACGTCAGCGTGCCCTTGAGGGTCGTGAACGGGGCGTCGGAAGTGATCGGGTAATCGGAGAGGATGCTGGTCAGCTCGGCGATCAGGCGGCTGAGGTCACGTTCCTCGGCGGCCAGCCGCTCGATTTCCGAGCCGTCCTCGAGCATCTTCTGCTTCAGCGCCGCGAGCAGCGCCTGGCGCTCTTCCTGGGCATGGTTCAGGGCAGAAAGCTCGTCGTACCGGGCCCTCGCCAGCGCCGCCAGCCGGTCGCGCTCCGCCTGCGCCTCGTCCCGCAGGCTGGCCAGTTCGGCGATGTGCGCGTTCACCGCGCGGATGTTCCCGCCCCGGAAGTCGCTCAGGTAACGATAGTAGACGAGGAGCCTGCCGAGCGACGCGGGGTCGTCCTGGTTGAGCAACAGCTTCAACCGCTCCTGGCGGCCGTTCATGTACGCGGCGCGAACCTGCGCCGCGAGCTGGCGGCTTTCCGCGTCGAGTTCCGACTCGCGCCCCGAGATCTCAAGGTCCAGTTGCCCGATCCGCTTTTCGCTGTACCGCGCCTGCCGCTCCAGGTCGGCGATCTGCAGACGCTTCGCGCCGATGCGGACCTCGGTTTCCTGGAGGTCGACAGCGAGCCTGTCGCGCTCGGCCGCACGCGCGTCCATGCGCTCCTTCAGCTCGCCGATCCGCTCACGGACCTGCTCGAGCTCGCGCTCCTTGACTCTCGCGAGCCCGTCGTCCTGCGCCGGCGCACCGGGCGAGAACACGAGCAGCAATCCCAGGCAGAGTAGCGACCGGATTATCATATCGGGGGAGTTTAGCCCGGACCGGGAGGCGCCGCGCGCTGGTATACTGCCCGTTTTCCACGGCCGGCGCGTCCGGCAGGCAGCGCCGGAGGCCCGGCCGACGACTCCTCGCTTCCGGGTCGCCCGGCGCTGATATCCATGGACCGATACCTGGAGTTCATCAACAACCATACGCTGCTCGTGGCAGGCCTCCTGCTCACGTTCTTTCTCGTGGTATTCACCGAGATCCGGCGCAAGTCGCAGAGCGTCCGCAGTCTCGAGCCGCAGGACGCGGTCAGGCTCATCAACAAGGACGCGGTGGTGATCGACCTGAGAAGTGCGGAAGCCTTCGCGCGCGGCCATATCGTGAACGCAAAGAACATCCCGTTCGACGAGCTTTCGTCGCGCCGGGAGACGGTCGCCCGATACAAGTCGAAGCCTATCGTCGCGGTATGCGACGCCGGCATGACCGCCGGCAAGGCGGTCGAGAGCCTGCGCAAGGCCGGCATCGAGGACGTCTATGGGCTTCGCGGCGGCATCTCGGCATGGACACAGGCCAACCTGCCGCTGGTGACTTCGAAGAAAACAAAAAAGACCAGGAAGAAAAACTGACGGAGCGACCGGACCGGCAAGCGGTAACCGGCCGGCAGGTCCGGCCGCCGACCGGGATGGTCCGGGAAGCGCGCTCCCCGAACGACATTCACAGCAAGGCGCGTAGCCACGAAACCCAAAGACAGGAACAGCCAATGGCAGACCAGGAAAACCAACCCGCGGAAAAGAAGATTTCGCTTCAGAAGATTTACCTGAAGGACTTTTCCTTCGAATCGCCCCAGACGCCGCAGGTGTTCACCGAGGGCAAGTGGGAGCCGAAGACCAACCTCAACCTGCGAAGCACCCACAGCAGCAGCAGCGCCAACTTCCACGAGGTGGTGCTCACGCTGACGGTCGAGACAAAGCATGAGGACAAGACGCTGTTCCTGATCGAGCTGCAGCAGGCCGGACTCTTCTTCATCGAGGGCTACGACCAGGAGGAGTTTTCCGCCGTGGTGGGGAGCTTCTGCCCGAACGTGCTGTTTCCGTACGCGCGGGAGGCGATCTCCAGCATCGTCTCGAGGGGCGGATTCCCGGAGCTGCTTCTCCAGCCGATCAATTTCGACGCCCTCTATGCACAAAGCAGGGCGCAGGCGCAGGGCGGCGTCGCGACCCAGACGAGCGTGGAATCGGCATCGGGCAACGGAGGAGGCGGCGGCAACTGAGCGCAGCCGATCCCAAACCGGCACGGGCGCCCGTCGCGGTCATCGGCGCCGGCTCGTGGGGCACGGCGCTGGCGGTGCAGTTCGCGCGCGCCGGCCGCAAGGTGCGGCTGTGGGGCCGCGAGGCCGCGGCGGTCAGCCGGATGGCCGGCGAGCGCGAGAACCGGCGCTACCTTCCCGGCGTCGCGTTCCCGGATAGCCTCGTCCCCTGCGCTGCGCTGGAAGCCTGCCTCGACGGCGTCACCGACGTGCTCATTGCGGTACCGAGCCATGCGCTGCGCGAGACGCTGGTACGCGTCCAGCCACACTTCCGGGGCGGCGAACGCATCTGCTGGGCAACCAAGGGATTCGAGCTGACGACCGGGAAATTGCCGCACCAGGTCGTCGAGGACGTGATGGGGCGCGACCGGCCGATGGCCGTCCTCTCCGGCCCGACGTTTTCGAAGGAGGTCGGCGAGGGCCTGCCCACGGCCCTCACCGTCGCCGCGAACGACGCCACGTTCGCGGCCGATCTGGCCCACGCCCTGTCCGGCAGCAGTTTCCGCGCCTACACGTCCGGCGACATCGTGGGGGTCGAGGTCGGCGGCGCGGTCAAGAACGTCCTTGCGATCGGCGCCGGACTTTCGGACGGCCTCGGCTTCGGCGCCAATGCCCGCATCGCGCTGATCAACCGCGGCCTGACCGAAATGACGCGGCTCGGCGTCGCCCTGGGCGCAAACCAGGAGACCTTCGTCGGTCTCGCCGGCATGGGCGACCTCGTGCTCACCTGCACGGACGACCAGTCACGCAACCGGCGCATGGGTCTCGCGCTGGCCAGAGGCAGGACGATCGAGGAAGTGCAGAAGGCGATCGGACAGGTCGTGGAGGGCGTCGTCGCCGCCAAGGCGCTGCACCAGGTAGCGAGTCGCCTGCAGGTCGAGATGCCCATCTGCCAGCAGATCTACCGGATACTCTACGAGGGCGTGCCGCCGCGCGACGCCGTCAGCACATTGATGAGCCGCGCGCTCCGCCCGGAGTGAGACAGCGAGAGGCATGACGGCGAAGGCAGATAATCCGCTGGCTATCGACTTCTGCGGCCTGGCGCTCTCGTCGCCGATCGTGCTGTTGTCCGGCTGCGTCGGATTCGGCGAGGAGTACACCCGCGTCAGCGGCTTCTCCAACCGGGACGCCGGCGCGATCGTGCTGAAAGGCACGACGCTGGAGCCGCGGCTCGGCAATGCGCCGCATCGCATCGCGGAGACGCCGATGGGCATGCTGAACGCCATCGGCCTGCAGAACCCGGGAGTGGACAAGGTCGTGGCCGACATACTGCCGGGTCTCGACTTCCGCGAGACGCGCTTCTTCGCCAACGTCTGCGGCTCGACGATCGAGGACTACGCCGAGGTTACCCGGCGCTTCGACGATTCGCCCATCGACGCGATCGAGATCAACATCTCCTGCCCGAATATCCGGGAAGGCGGCGTATCCTTCGGCAACTACCCGGAGATGTCGGCGAAGGTCGTGGCCGCCTGCCGCGCCGTGACCACCAAACCCGTGATCGCCAAGCTGTCGCCGAACCAGACGGACATCCAGGAGAACGCCCGCCGCTGCATGGAAGCCGGCGCGGATGCGCTGAGCGTGATCAACACGATCTCCGGCATGGCGATCGACATCGGGGCGCGTCGGCCGATCCTCGGCAACGTCAGGGGCGGCCTTTCGGGCCCGGCAATCAAGCCGATCGCCTTGCTCAAGGTCCGCCAGGTCTACGAGGTGGCCGGTCCGCAGGGCGTGCCGATCATCGGCCAGGGCGGCATCGCCACGGCCGAGGACGCGCTCGAGTTCCTGATCGCCGGGGCGAGTGCCGTGGGCGTCGGCACGGCCCTGTTCTATGACCCGCTCGTCTGCGGACGGATCAACAGCGGCATCGCGGACTACCTGGCGCGCCACGACATGCGATCGCCGGCTGCCCTGGTGGGCACGCTCGAAACCTGACCGGCGATCTGTGCACACCGGCAAGTCGATCGGACGGCCTGCCGAACGACAACCTGGACACTTGCGGTCATTGGGAGCGCCGAGCAATGAAGTATCTCTGCCTGATCTACAACGACGAGAAGGCACTGGAGGACGTGCCGCAAAGCGAGGTGGACGCGGTGGTGGAAGCCTGCCACAGCTACGACCAGGAGCTCACGCGCCGGGGACAGCTCCTCGCGTCCGAGCGTCTCGAGCCGGTCGCCACCGCCCGGACCATCCGCTTCAGGGGCGGCCAGACCGCCATCACCGACGGACCGTTCGCGGAAACGAAGGAACAGCTCGGCGGCTTCTACCTGATCGACGCCCGCGACATGGAGGAAGCGCTCGCCATCGCCCGGGAGATCCCGCCGGCGCGCTTCGGCAGCCTCGAAGTGCGCCCGATCCGGGACTACCGCTGACGGGAGGGTGCTGAGGGCCGGCGCGGCGCAAGCCCGCGGGCTCTCGCTTGTCCGATCTTACCCGCGAATCGGTGACGGACAGGCGCTAGCGCGACAGCTCCCGGTCCATGTCCAGCGCCCGCATCTTGCGGGTGAGGGTGTTGCGCCCCCAGCCGAGCAGCTTCGCGGCCTCCTGCCGGTGGCCTTTCGCCTGCCGCAGCGCCGCCGCGATCAAGGCCTTCTCCACCTCCGGGAGGACCGTTTTCAACAGCGGCGCGCCGTCCGGGCTCGCGAGCTCCCGCTCGGCCCAGTGGGCGAGGCTGCGCGTCCATTCATGCAAGCCGCCTCGCGACGAGGCTTTGCCACCCAGATCTTCCGGTATGTCGGCGGCGCCGATGACGCTGCCCGGCGCGGTCACGGTGAGGCGGCGCGTCGCGTTCACGAGCTGCCGCACGTTGCCGGGCCAGTCGTAGCTTTCGAGAACCTCGAGCGCCTCCGCGTTCAGGGCCTTGGCGGGCGCCCGCAGTTCCCGCGCGGCGTTTGCCAGGTAGTGCTCGAGCAGTAGCGGTATGTCCTGGCGCCGCTGCCTCAGGGGGGGCGTGTCGATACGGATCACGTTCAGCCGGTGATAGAGGTCCTCGCGAAAGCGTCCGTCGCGCACCGCGCGCGCAAGGTCCTGGTTCGTGGCCGCGATCACTCGCACGTCGACCCGGATCGAGACCTGCCCGCCGACGCGGAAGAACTCGCTTTCGGCCAGCACGCGCAGGAGCCGGGTCTGCAGCTCGGGGGACATGTCGCCGATCTCGTCGAGGAACAGCGTGCCCCCGTCCGCCTGCTCGAAGCGCCCGATGCGACGCGCGTCCGCCCCCGTGAAGGCGCCGCGTTCGTGGCCGAAGAGCTCCGACTCGAGAAGCTCCGAGGCGATTGCCGACGTGTTGAGCGCGACGAAAGGCCTGTCGGCCCGCGGGCTGTGGCGGTGCAACGCGCGCGCCACCAGCTCCTTGCCCGTGCCGGATTCGCCGGTGATGAGCACCGTCATGCTCGACCGGGCCAGCCGGCCGATCGAGCGGAAAACCTCCTGCATTGCCGGCGCCTTGCCGATCAGCGGGATTTCGTCGGGGGCAGCCGCTTCGACGGCACTCGCCGCGCGGCCGTTCCGGCGCAGCGCCTTCATCACGAGCTCCACGGCCTCGTCGACGTCGAAAGGCTTGGGCAGATACTCGAATGCGCCGCCGCGATAGGCGGCGACGGCGTTGTCGAGGTCGGAATACGCCGTCATCACGATGACGGGCAGGTCGGAATGGGTGCCGTGCACGCGTTCGAGGAGTGCGAAGCCGTCCATGCCGGGCATGCGGATGTCGGTGATCAGCACGTCCGGCCGGCTGCGCTCGACCGCTTCCAGGAAGTGTTCCGCGCGCTCGAAGGTGCGCACCTCGAGCTCGGCACGGCGCATCGCCCGATCGAGCACCCAGCGCACCGACTGGTCGTCGTCGACGATCCAGACCTCTGCGTCAGCCGCCATCACGGCTCCCCGCGTCCGCTGCCGGGGCGAGCGGAATCCGCACGAAAAACACGGTCCGGCCCGGCCGGCTTTCGAACTCGATGAGCCCGCCGTGACGGCTCAGCAGGTCCTGCGCCACCGGCAGGCCGAGCCCGCTGCCGTTCGGACGTCCCGTAACGAGAGGGAAGAAGATCGAATCCTGCAGCTCCCGCGGAATGCCGGGGCCGTCGTCCTCGATTTCGATCGTCGCGATGGTCGGGTGGCGCCTGTCGCCGATGGTGAAGTTGCTCGTGGCACGGCTGCGCACGACGATCCGGCCCTGGCCGGCGAGCGCGGCTTCGGCGTTTCTCAGCAGATTGAGGAATGCCTGGATCATCTGGTCACGGTCGAGCGCGATCAGCGGCAGGCCCGGGTCGTAGTCGCGCCGGACCTGCACCCTGGGGCCGGCTTCCGCCTCGACCAGTCTGAGTACGTACTCCAGGAGCTCGTGCACGTTCACCGGGCGCCGGTCCGGAGGACCCCCCGGACCGAGCAGCGTATCGACCAGTCCGGCCAGCCGGTCCGCCTCGCTGATGATGACACTCGTGTACTCGCGCAGCTCCTCGCTCGACAGCTGTTTCGCAAGGAGCTGCGCCGCGCCCCGCAGCCCGCCGAGGGGATTTTTGATCTCGTGGGCAAGCTGCCGGATCATCTGCCTGCCGGCGCCGTGCTGGGTGATGAGAGCGTTCTCACGGCTGATGCGCGAGCGTCGGGTGACGTCGTTCATCTCGACCAGCAGGCGGTCGGGAGCGCCTGCGCCCTGCATCAGCGAGACGCGGCAGTCGACGACGCGCCACACGCCACGCGCCTCCGTCGGCCACAGAGTGAGCTCGTCGGCGCAGGTGATGCCGGTGGCGAGGACGCGCCCGAGGATGTCGCCGAACTGCCTGTCGTCCTCGACCAGCTGCAGGAGCGAGCGGCCGTGCGCCCGGTGCCTGCTGATGCCGAGGAGATCCTCGCCGGCCGGGTTCATCGTCTCGATCAGCAGGTTGTGATCGAGCACGACCACGCCGGCGGTCAGGTTGTCGAAGATATCGTGCGCCAGGTCGCCGGCGCTTCCGGACGACGGGCCGTCACGGCCCGGGTTCAGCGGCGCTGTGGATTCAGGACGGACGTCTGCTGCACGTAGAACCGGATGGGCTCGCTGCGTATCAGCAGGTTGCCGCTTTCGTCCAGCACTTCCGCCTGCAGATTGTGTTCGCCGCGGTAGACTTCCTGCAACTGGAACTGCGTCCCGCTCACCGTCTGCGGTGTCCCGTCGAAGTACACGCGAACCTGGTGCCCCGGCCTCAGCGGAGGCTGCAGATCCAGCGCGACGTCCAGTGTGCCCTCGATGTTCCATAGCGTTTCTTCGGCAGCCGGCTGTGCGACTGCAAGGCTCTCATAAGCGGCAGTGCCGCCGCCTTCTTCCTCGGCTGCCGTCTGCGGCCGGACGATCGGCGCCGGTTGAGGCATGCTGATGGTCGGCGCGGATTCGAGCTCTATCTCCTCCGCGCCGGGATGCGGCTCGTCGGAGTAGTGCACGACGCCGTCTTCGTCCACCCAGCGATAGATCTGGCCCGACGCCACTGTCCAGGACAGCAACAGGAGCGAGCCCAGGCAACAGACGATGAAGGACGGCTTGACCATTCGGGTAGCATAGCTCGCGCATCCATGGCGGGCCAGCGGCCTCGCGGCAAACTGCCGTGCCCGTCACATTTTGTCGCGCGGCCTCCCGCCGGACTCCATGGGTCTTTCCCGCAATCCCGACGCTCACCCGCGAACCGCCGGCCTTACAGGCTGTAGTACATGTCGAACTCGACCGGGTGCGTCGTCATCCTGAGGCGCGTGACGTTTTGCATCTTCAGGTCGATATAGGCGTCGATCAGATCGTCGGTAAACACGTCGCCCGCCTTCAGGAACGCGCGGTCCGCGCTCAGGGCGTTCAACGCCTCCTCGAGCGAGAACGCGACGTGGTCCAGTTCCTTCTCCTCCTCGGGCGGCAGGTCGTAGAGGTCCTTGTCCATCGCCTCGCCCGGATGAATCTTGTTCTGGATCCCGTCCACCCCCGCCATCACCATGGCGGAGAACGCGAGATAAGGATTGGCCATCGAGTCGGGGAACCGAAGCTCGATGCGCCGCCCCTTCGGGTTGGCCAGGTACGGGATCCGTATCGAAGCCGAGCGGTTGCGCGCAGAGTAGGCGAGTATCGTCGGCGCCTCGAAACCGGGCACCAGTCGCTTGTAGCTGTTGGTCGAGGGATTCGTAAAGGCGTTCAGGGCACGCGCGTGGCGGATCAGCCCGCCGATGTAGTAGAGCGCGGTGTCGGAGAGGCCGCCGTAGCCATCGCCGGCGAACATGTTCCTGCCTTCCTTCATCAACGACTGATGCACGTGCATGCCGTTGCCGTTGTCGTTGACGAGCGGCTTGGGCATGAACGTGGCGGTCTTGCCGAAGCTGTGCGCCACGTTGTGGACCACGTACTTCAGGATCTGGACCTCGTCGGCCTTGCGGACGAGCGTATTGAACCGGACGCCGATTTCGCACTGGCCGGCGGTCGCGACCTCGTGGTGATGGACTTCCGTCTCGAGTCCCATCTCGTCGAGCGCGAGGCACATCGCGGAGCGGATGTCGTGCAACGAGTCGACCGGCGGCACGGGAAAGTAACCGCCCTTGACCATCGGCCGATGGCCGGTGTTCATGTCCTCGTAGCTGCGGCTCGTGTTCCAGGCGCCTTCCTGCGAATCGACGGAGTAGAACGCACCCTGCATCGTGTCGTCCCAGCGCACGTCGTCGAAGACGAAGAACTCGTTCTCGGGGCCGAAGTAGGCCTCGTCGGCGATGCCCGTGGACTTGAGATAGGCTTCGGCCCGTCCGGCGAGCGAGCGCGGGCACCGGTCGTAGCCCTGCATCGTCGAGGGCTCGATGACGTTGCAGCGCAGGTTGACGGTCGTGTCCTCCGAGAAGGGATCGAGAACCGCAGACTCGGCGTCCGGCAGGAGGATCATGTCCGACTCGTTGATCCCCTTCCAGCCCGCGATCGACGAACCGTCGAACATCTTCCCCTCTTCGAACACATCCTCATCGATCGCGCGCGCAGGGACGGTGACGTGCTGCTCCTTGCCCTTCGTGTCCGTAAAGCGGAAATCGACGAATCGGACTTCCTTTTCCCTGATCAGGTCAAGAACCTCGGCAACGGTCATGTAATGCTTCCTCCGGTTGGTGGATTTCGAGCGGCGGTCGGCACGCAGGCATCGACACCCCGCCGTGGACCGGGTGCAGGAAACGTGCCAGCGGCCGTCGAGTCCGAAGCCATTGTTTTCCTTGAGATGTGGCGGCGGCGGGCACAGGCCGACGCACCATCCCGGTGCACGCGCCGATCTCTCTGCACCAGTGTAGTGCAAACGGCGCCCTGCTGCACCGCTTTGGCAGGAGCTGTCCGGCGCCGGAGGTCGGGTTATACTCCGCGCCTTCTGATTTCCGGCGCGAACGCATTGATGAGCAAGGAAAATGCATCCGCCTGCCGCAGTTTCCAGGCGCTGATTCTGACCCTGCAGCAGTACTGGGCGAGGCAGGGCTGCGTCGTCATGCAGCCCTACGACATGGAAATGGGAGCCGGTACCTTCCACCCGGCCACCTTCCTGCGCGCGATCGGCCCGGAACCCTGGAGCTCGGCCTACGTCCAGCCGTGCCGGCGACCGACGGACGGCCGTTATGGCGACAACCCGTTCCGCCTTCAGCACTATTACCAGTATCAGGTGGTGATCAAGCCGTCGCCCGCCGACTTCCAGCGGCTTTATCTCGAATCGCTCGCCGCCATCGGCGTGGACGCGCAGGTACACGACATCCGCTTCGTCGAGGACAACTGGGAGTCGCCGACCCTGGGCGCCTGGGGCCTCGGCTGGGAGGTCTGGCTGAACGGCATGGAGGTCACGCAGTTCACCTACTTCCAGCAGGTCGGCGGCCTGGAATGCCGCCCCGTCACCGGCGAGCTGACCTACGGCCTCGAGCGCCTCGCCATGCACCTGCAAGGTGTCGAGAGCGTCTTCGACATCATCTGGACCGACGGGCCGCTCGGCCGCGTCACCTACGGCGACGTCTACCATCAGAACGAGGCGGAACAGTCGCGCTACAATTTCGAGGAAGCCGACACGCGCGCTCTGACCGGGCGCTTCGACCACGCCGAGGGTGAGTGCCGGCGGCTGATCGGCAAGGGCCTCCCGCTGCCGGCCTACGAGCAGATGCTGACGGCGTCCCACACGTTCAATCTGCTGGACGCCCGCCAGGCCATTTCGGTCAGCGAGCGGCAGCGCTACATACTGCGCGTGCGCGACATGTCCCGCGCCATCGCCGACGTCTACTACGCCAGCCGCGAGGCGCTGGGATTCCCCATGCTGGCCACCGCGGCCGGCGCAAGCACGGGCGGCTGATCGATGGCGAAGGCACAAGCCGCCGATTTTCTGGTCGAAATCGGCACGGAAGAACTGCCCCCGAAGGCGCTGAAGGACCTGATGCACGCCTTCGCCGAGGGCCTGCGGGAGGGCTTCGCCCGCGAGCGCCTCGAGCACGGCACGATCTCGCCCTTCGCGAGTCCGCGGCGGCTGGCCGTCCTTGCAAGCCGGCTGGCGGTCGCGCAGGACGACCTCGAGCGCGAGCTCAAGGGGCCGCCGGTCTCCATCGCCTTCGACGACGCCGGCAAGGCGACGGCGGCGGGGCGCGCGTTCGCGGAAAAGTGCGGCGCATCGGTGGCAGCCCTGGGCAGGGTGCGCACCGGCAAGGGCGAGTGGGTGACCTGCCGCAGCATCGAGCCCGGCCGCCCCGCCCGAGAGCTCCTGCCGGCCCTCGTGGACCAGGCGCTCGAGCGCCTGCCGATCCCGCGGCGCATGCGCTGGGGCGCCAACGACTTCGAGTTCGTGCGGCCCGTCCACTGGGTCCTGATGCTGCACGGCGAGGACGTGGTACCCGGCAACGTGATGGGGATCGCGGCCGGAGACAAAACCCGTGGCCACCGCTCGCTGGCGCCGGGCGAGATCGCCGTCGCCGACCCCCGGGCGTATCCGGGGCTGCTCGAACGCGACGGATACGTCGTGGCCGACTTCGGCGAGCGCAAGCGGCGCATTGTCGAGGGGGTCGAGAAGGCGGCGGCAGCAGCGGGCGGCGAGCCGCTCGCGGACGAAGGGCTCTACGACGAGGTGACGGCGCTGACGGAATGGCCGGTCGCGCTGACCGGCCGCTTCGATGACGCCTACCTGGCGCTGCCGCGGGAGGTGATCGCCGCGACGCTTGCGAGTCATCAGCGCTACTTTCCGGTAACGGACGCCGATGGCGCGCTCCTGCCGCGATTCGTGGTGGTGGCCAACCTCGAAAGCCACGAGCCCGAAAAGGTATGCCGCGGCAACGAACGGGTGATACGCCCGCGGCTGGCGGATGCCGCCTTTTTCTGGGACCAGGACCGTCGCGTGCCGCTGGCGGATCGCTGCGAGGGCCTGAAGGACGTGGTCTACCAGAAGGGTCTCGGCAGCGTCGCGGACCGGAGTGCCCGGATAACGCGCCTGGCGGCCACCTGCGCAAAGGCGCTCGGCATCGACGCGGCGGTGGCCGAGCGCGCCGCCAGGCTCGCGAAGTGCGACCTGCTGACGGGCATGGTGGGCGAGTTTCCGGAGCTCCAGGGCGTGATGGGGCGCTATTACGCCGGCGAGTCCGGCGAGCCCGAAGCCGTCGCACGGGCGATCGGCGAGCAGTACCTGCCGCGCTTCGCCGGCGACGCATTGCCCGAGACGCCTGCCGGTCAGGTGCTGGCGGTGGCCGACCGGCTGGACAGCCTCGCCGGCGCCTTCGCCCTCGGCCGCAGGCCGAGCGGCAATCGCGATCCCTTCGGCCTCCGTCGCGCGGCGCTCGGCGTCGTCCGCATCGCGGTCGAGAAGTCGCTCAACCTGGATGTCGGGGAGGCGGCCGCCGCCGCCGTGGCGGAACAGCCGGTAAGCGGCATGGATCGCAAGGCCGTCACCGAGAACGTCGTCGCCTTCCTGCTCGACCGGCTGCGCTCGTACTACGCGGACCGGGGGTTCGCTGCGGAGGTCTTCGAATCGGTCCGGGTCCGGGAGCCGGCCACGCTGCCGGACTTCGACGCGCGGGTGGCGGCCGTCGCCGCGTTCGTCGAGCTGGAATCCGCGGCGAGCCTCGCGGCGGCCAACAAGCGGATCGCCAACATTCTCAGGCAGGCCGGCGACGAGGGCGGCGGCCGCTCCGTCGACGAGCGGCTGCTGTCCGACGATGCGGAACGGCGCCTGCACGCCGCTCTCGCCGCCGCGCGACAGGACCTCCGGCCGCTCGTCGCCCGCCGCGACTACGGCGCGGCACTGTCGAGGCTCGCGGAGCTGCGCGAGCCGGTCGACCGCTTCTTCGACGACGTGATGGTCATGGCCGAGGACCCCGCCCTGCGTGAGAACCGCCTCGCGCTCCTGGCGGATCTGCGCGCGATGTTCCTCGAAGTCGCCGACGTCTCACGGCTCGCACTCGGCTGAGCGGCGGGCAGGGAAGTTCGCAGATGCCGGCGGCGATTCGCCTCATCGTGCTCGACCGCGACGGGGTGATCAACCACGACTCCGCGGCGTTCATCAAGTCGCCCGCCGAGTGGCGGCCGATCGACGGCAGCATGGAGGCGATCGCGCTCCTGACCCGCG
>CAZTAE010000029.1:141-19044 GCA_964611535.1 uncultured Woeseiaceae bacterium | reverse complement strand
AGCGCTGGGCCTTGATGACGGCGACGCCATCTTCGGTGATCCGGCGATCGCGGCGTGCGAGCAGCCTTTCTTTCACGTCGGGCGGCAGGCTCGGCGATCCCGCGATGTCGAAGCGCAGGTGGATGGCGGACGCTACCTTGTTGACGTTCTGCCCGCCCGCGCCCTGCGAGCGCACGGCGGTCAGCTCGAGCTCGTGCGCGGGAATGACGATGTTGTCGGCTATCTGCAGCATCTCGGCGCTCGTCCGCAATAGTCGCATTATGCCCTGCCGGATGTGTGACAATGCGCCGCCAGCACCTTCGTCCCGACCCGCACCGACCGACCATGCCCAGCCGCAACATTCCGATACTGACGGTTTGTCAGATGATCTCGGGCACGGGTTCCATAGTCCTCGTCACGCTCGGCGGCATCATCGGCGCGGAACTGACGGACAACCGGGCGCTCGCCACGCTCCCGATTTCGATCATGGTGGTCTGCATCGCCGCAACGACCGTGCCGGCGACCATGCTCATGCGTGCCATCGGCCGCCGCCGCGGTTTTGCGCTGTCGTCGCTCACGGCGGCGGCAGCCGTGCTGCTGGCGGCACAGGCGCTTGCGTCCGGCAGCTTTGCGCTGTTCGTCGTCGCCGCCGGCGTGTTCGGCATCAACATGGCGTTCACGCCGCAGTACCGCTTCGCCGCCGCCGAAAGCGTGGAGCCGCGGCGTGCGGCGAGGGCGATCTCGATGGTGCTCGTCGGGGCGATCGGCGGAGCGCTCCTCGGTCCCGAGCTCGTGAGCGCCGGACAGTCGGCGGTCGAACACGTACCGTACGGCGGCACGCTGTTCGCGGTCGCGGGCCTCTACGTGCTCCAGTCACTCCTGTTCCTGTTCATGCGCCCGCTGCCGGGGGAGCAAGAGGTCTCGCACCCGCACGAGGGCCGGCCGCTGGCGACGATCGTCGCACAGCCGATTTTCCTGGTGGCGGTGCTGGGAGGCACCGTCGCCTACGGCGTCATGACGCTCATCATGACGGCGACTCCGCTCAGCATGCACGTCAACGACGGCTATTCACTGGACGAGACCGCGCGTGTGATCCGGAGCCACGTGCTGGGCATGTACGTGCCGTCCCTGTTCTCCGGGTGGCTGATCGAGCGGCTCGGTCTCGCGCCGATGATGCGAGTCGGCGCGGCGGCGCTGACGGCGGCTTGCATCATCGGCCTGCAGGGGCAGTCGTACATGCACTACACCGTGTCGCTGGTGCTGCTCGGCGTCGGCTGGAACTTCCTCTACGTCGGCGGCACGACCATGCTGACGCTGGGGTATTCGATGGCGGAGCGCTTCAAGGCGCAGGCCGTCAACGAGTTCAGCGTCTTCGGCACCTCGGCGACCGCGTCGCTGCTGGCCGGCACCGTGATGCACGTGTACGGCTGGTACACCCTGGTCCTGGCCCCGCTGCCCTTGCTGCTGATCATTTTCATCGGGCTGTATGTCGTGCGGAACGACCTGCGTCTGCGACGGGTGTCGCCCGTGCGCAGCGCGGGTTGAGTCGGAGCGAACGTGAAGCGGCTCTACCACCCGGACATGTACCGCTTCGAGCGGGCGGAGCCGTCGTTGTGGGAGGCCGATGTACCGGCGGCGCGGCTCGCGGCGCGTCCCCTGGCCGGCGACGCGCGCTGCGAAGTCGCCGTCATCGGTGCGGGGTACACGGGACTCAGCGCGGCCCTGCACCTCTGCCGCGACCACCACGCCGACGTACGGGTCCTCGAGGCCGGACACGTGGGCTGGGGGGCGTCCGGCCGCAATGCCGGCTTCTGCGGCATCGGCGGTACCTCGCTGTCGGTGGCGGAGATGGAGGCGAAGTACGGACTCGAGGAGACGCGGCGCTACTACCGGTCACAGGTCGAAGCCATAGAGCTCGTCCGGCAGATCATCGCCGAGGGGGGGATCGACGCGCGCCTGCAGGGCGACGCCGAGCTCGAAGTGGCGCCCACGCGCGCCGCGTTCCGGCGGCTCACTGCGCACGCCAGGATGCAGCAGGAGCGCCTGGGAATCGACACGCAGGTCCTCTCCGCGGAGGAATTCCGGGGCAGGTATTTCGAGTCGGCCGAGCTGCACGGCGCGGTCGTCCAGCGCCCCGCCTTCGCCCTCGATCCGCTGCGCTACCTGCACGGGCTCGCCGCCGCCGCCGAGTCGCGGGGAGCCGCGCTGCATCCGCACAGCGAGGTGATCCGCTGGACGAAAGCCGGCCGCGATCACGTGCTCGCCACGGCGGGCGGAACGCTGAAGGCGCAATCGGTGATTCTCGCGGCGAACGGTTTCATGCCCGAGCACCTGCACCCGGCCTTGCGTGGCCGTCCACTGCCGATGATCAGCGCCATCGTCGTTACGAGACCCCTGAGCGACGAGGAACTGGCCGCGCATCGCTGGCAGACGGCGAACCCGGCGATCACGGCGCGGCGGATACTGAACTACTACCGGCTGCTCCCCGACCGGCGGTTTCTTTTCGGCGGCCGCGGCCATTCGAGCGGCAATGGGCGCGGTGCCGCGGGAACGTTTGACGAGCTCACCCGTCGCCTGGGGTGCCTGTGGCCGCACTGGCGGGGCGTGTCGATCGAATACCGCTGGCACGGTCTCGTCTGCATAACGCGGCGCCTGACGCCCAGCCTCGGGCGGCTGGACGAGGACCCGACGGTTTTGTTCGCCTACGGGTTTCACGGCAACGGAGTGAACACGGCTACGTGGAGCGGCAGGCAGCTCGCCGGGTGGCTGGCAGGCTCCGGGACCCGCAGGGACGGCGTGCCGCAGTCGCTGCCGCTCGCCTGCCGCGGCATCTCACCGCGGTTCCCGGTGTCCTCGCTGCGGTTGCGCTACCTGCAGGCGCGGCTGGCGCTGTTTCGCATCCAGGACGCTGTCGACAGCGTGCTTTGACAGTACCTGGCCCTATCCCTCACCGATTGCGCGGGCTCTCGCTTGTCCTTCGTCCGCACAATGTAGTTCCTCGCTCGGCTCGGGCATCCTGCTTCGCCCCAACGAGTCAATCCCTGGACTCATCGGAAATACACTCGGGTTTTCCGCTCCCTGAATCGGTGACGGATAGGGGCTACAGGAAGCGGACGTTGAAGCCGAGCGAGGCTACCGGGTAGAGCTTCAGCTTGTCGTCGAGATCTTCCCGCAGCTGGCTTCTTTCCTCTTCCAGCGCCGACTGGAACGCCGGGTCGTCGGCGAGCGGTCCGTCCGAGGTAAGCGTCACACGCGGACTGCCCTGGAACAGGACGCCGAGGTCGAGGTTCATGCCGACCTTGCCGAACAGCCCGAAGTCGAAACCGATGCCGGCGTAGGGCGCCGCGGTGTCGAAGGATGTAATGCTTTGCAGCGTGCCCACGTCGTCTGCCGAGAACACGGTGCCGCCGATGTTCACGGTGCCGGTTTCCCGGCTGATCAGCGCCAGCTCGTTGTCGTTGCCGACCAGCCCCGCGGACAGCCGGAACGGGCTCGAAGGGAAGTGGAAATTCGCGGTGGCGTAGTAGCTCTGCAGCCGGAGCTCGGCGTCGTAGTTGATCCCGGCCTGCGAGCCGTCGTCGTCGTAATCGAAAGCGTTGAACCCGCCGCGGAGGTCGAACCAGGGCAGCGGCCGCCACGTCGCCTCGACGCCCAGCCCGAGCGTGCCGGCCTTCACGCCGAGCCACAGGTTGTCATCAGCCTGCGCCGTTGCTGCAAGCGAGATGCCGCAAACCATCAGGAAGCAGCGAACGAGCTTCATTCCGGTACTCCTGGCTACGCCGGTTCTGCCGGCAACGGCATCAGAGTAGAGAAGCACATCGCCGACAACTGTGAGGCGAGTCACACCGCGCCCGCATATTCTGCCGCAATTCCCGAAACGGTGCGCGATTCCCGTCGTTTTGCGCAGTTTCGGGCCTCGCGCGGCGCCTGGGCGCGGCATTAGTCTCGAGTTTGCGCAGGGAGCGCAGTCCTAAATCATCGATATGGAGGTCGACGTCATGAGGGAACTGACGACAGCAGAACTGGGATTCGTCGCCGGAGGCACCGGCGAGTGCACCCCGGAGGACTCCGGGAACAACCTTGGCGGTGTGTCGGATTCGGAAGGGCTCGGTCAAGACCTGGTGAACATCTACGAAGGTCTGGTCGAGGTAACTTCACACATCATCGAAAGAGTGGCCGAAGCACTCTGACTTCAGGCTTGAGCACGCCGGGATCCGGAGCTGATCCCGGCGGCTTTTTTGCTGACGAGCAGCGCTGCGAATACGAGACCGGCAAGGGCAACCGGTATCGATATAGTAGCGATGGCCGAAAAGGCCGGATCGGATGCCGGCGGATTCCATACCAGAATCAAACAGTCCCAATCGAGAACAGCCGCGGCATTGAAGGTTGCGTGTGTGATCATCGAGGCCCACAGCGTACGATAGTTCAGCAACTGAATCGCGAAAAAGACGCCGGCAAAAAAAGACACGGCGTAAGTGCTCGGCTTGTGCATCAGTGCGAACAGCAAGGCAGAGACGATGATGGAAACAAGAAAGCCCTTCGGCAGTAATGCATGGACGATGAAGGCACGGTGGATGACTTCCTCCATTAGCGGCACCATCAGTGCCATCACACCGAGGCTCAACAGCAGGACGGGCAGCTCCGGACACCCGAATCCGAAGATGGGGCCGGTAGAGGCGGCGGGATCGTTGCCGCCGACCACGCCGAGCCAGATCAGCACCGTCAGCGTCGCCCAGTAGGTGAGGCGCAGGGTCAGGCCGAGCAGCACCGAGAACACGACCAGGCGGAGCGTCAGGTCGGCGCGGCGGAAAAGCGACAGCAGGGGATCCTTGCAGCGCTTCAGGTACGGAAACATCAGCACGAGCAGGATCGGCGGCACGACGAGGTAACTCAGGTCCTCGGCGATCGCGCGGGAATAGCCGTCGTCCATCAGGGACAGCTCCAGCATGCTGCGCGCAAACAGCGCGGCCACCTGGAAGATCATGATTGCGATGACCGACACCCCGAATACGGGGCGGCCCATCTCCTCCTTCACTGCCTGCTCCCGATTGCAAACCTCCGGAGCGTACCGGGCGTTGCGCCATCCCTCCCCTGCTCAATCTGCCCAAAGCGGCCGGAAAGGGCGGGTGACAGTATTGGCGCGACGGATTATGTCTGCTCGACGGAAAATCCCCGCCGGAATGTGGAAAGCTCGCGGGAACGCACTGCCGGCTCCTGCGGGCCTCCCCGGATGCCTCTCGCGGGCGCAGGGCGTGCGCGGAAGGGCAGGCCGCAATCCAGGCGCTCATATAAAAAAGGAGAGGGCGTGAGCCAGATAAACGACATGGAATTGTCAGGTTGCAACCGCACCCGGGCGGATCGCCGCCAGTTCGACTGGCAGACGGTGGTCTTCGCGTTCCTGCTCTCGCGCAGGCGTGCGCACAGGCGGTCGGCGGAGGCGGCGCCCGTATTCGTCGACTGGCATCATCCCTGGCTGTTCTTTCTCGCGATCGGGATCATGCTGATGAGCACCCTCGACGCGTTCTTCACGCTGGAACTCCTGCGGCGCGGTGCCGTGGAGGTCAACCCGCTGATGGCCATCGCCATCGAGCACGGCACGGCGGCCTTCGCCGGCAGCAAGATGCTCCTGACGGGCCTCGGCATCCTGATGCTCGTGTTCCTTTCCCGCTCCAGGCTGTTCGACCGCCTGCGTGCCGGAATCCTGCTGACCGGGTTCTTCAGCGTCTACGCCGGCCTCGTCTGCTACCAGTTCGTTACGCTGCTCTCCCGCATGTAGCGGCCAGCCGGATTCCATCGGCGCCGGTCATACGCTAAACTTGCGCTGCTTTCGGCCGGGGAACAGGGCTTTCCGCACAGGTTCCACGGACGCCCGCGATCCCCGGTTACCCGTCGATCGTTGCAGCAGATTCAGGGACAGGACCTGAGATACAGGGACGGAGATGCAGGGCAGGTAACCTGACTCAGGTTGTGCGCGCCGCCGGCGTGCCGCACGTTCGGCTCCCCGTCCCCAACTCTTGCAAACTTGCGGCGCGCCCCCGAATCCGGCGGTCGCCGTCGTTTGCTTGCGCCATAGCCGATTCATGACCAATTCGCTGAAAGAGCAATATCGAACGTCGCCGCTGTACGGGCTCAACGCCGCGGCGGTCGAGGCCCTGTACGAGCAGTTCCTGGACGACCCGGACGCCGTGCCCCGCAGCTGGCGGCGGTATTTCCGCTCGCTGGGCGAGCGCCACACCGAGGTGCCGCATTCCCCCATTCGCCGGCAGCTGGCCGAAGCAGCCCGGCAGCCGCGCGGGGACGGCAAGGCGGTTGGCACCCTCGGCCCCTCGGCGGCCAGCGAAAAGCAGGCTGCCGTCTCGCGATTGATCCAGGTCTACAGCCTGCGCGGACACCAGATCGCCGATATCGACCCGCTCGGCCTGATGGAGCGGCCCCTGCCGGGCGTGCTCAAGCTGGACTACCTGGGCCTGTCCGACGAGGACATGGACACGGAGTTCTTCACCGGCGGGCTCGCCGGTACCGGCAACCGCCGGATGAAGCTCAGGGACATCAAGGCGCTGCTGGAAAAGATCTATTGCGGGAAGATCGGGGCCGAGTTCGCCCACATGTCCCGTTCCAGGGAGCGCCTCTGGCTGCGCAAGCAGTTCGAACAGGGCGTGGTGTCGGGCGGACTCACCAGCGACGAGCGGCGCTGGATACTCGAACAGCTGACATCGGCGGAAGGCATCGAGCGCTATCTGCACACGCGTTTCGTCGGTCAGAAGCGCTTCTCGCTCGAGGGCGCCGAGAGCTTCATCCCGATGATCGACGACCTCATCCAGCGGGGCGGGGCGAACGGCGTCCGGGAATTCGTGATCGGCATGGCGCACCGCGGCCGGGTCAACGTGCTGGTCAACGTGCTGGGCAAGCCCCCGGATGAATTGTTCGAGGAGTTCGAGGGCAACGTCGATCCGGACGAGCTGAAAGGCTCCGGCGACGTCAAGTATCACAAGGGCTTTTCGGCGGACATCAGGACGCCGGGCGGCAACGTCCATATCGCGCTCGCCTTCAATCCTTCGCACCTGGAGATCGTGGACCCGGTGGTGGAGGGATCGGTGCGCGCCCGCCAGCAGCGCCGCGGCGACTACGAGCGCAATGAGGTGCTGCCGGTCCTGATTCACGGCGACGCTGCCTTCGCGGCGCAGGGCGTCGTCGCGGAAACCTTCCAGCTGTCACAGACCAACGGCTTCCGCACCGGCGGCACGGTACACATCGTCATCAACAACCAGATCGGCTTCACGACCAGCCGCCCGTCCGACGCACGCTCGACGCCGTACTGCACGGACATTGCCAAGATGATCGAGGCGCCGATCTTCCACGTCAACGGCGACGACCCCGAGGCGGCGATCTTCGTGAGCCGGCTGGCGCTGGACTACCGGCAGCGCTACAAGAAGGACGTGGTCATCGACCTCGTCTGCTACCGCCGGCACGGGCACAACGAGGCCGACGAGCCCAGCGCGACGCAGCCCGTCATGTACGGGCGCATCAGCAAGCAAAAGACGGCACGCGAGCTGTACGCGGAGCGGCTGGTGAAGGCCGGCATTCTGGACGCCGACGGCGTGACCCGGCTGCAGGAAAACTACCGCGACCGGCTGGACCGGGGGGAACCCCTGCCGAAGTCGTCGCTCGGACTGATCGGCAACGAGTACACCGTCGACTGGACGCCGTACCTCGAGGCGACTTGGGACGAGGAGATCGATACGACGATCGATACCGGGAAGGTCGACGAGCTTGCCGGAGTGATCACTAACTTGCCGTCGGGTTTCCAGCTGCACGGCCGGGTGAAGCGCATCATCGACGAGCGGGTGCGGATGGCCGCGGGCGAGACCGACATGGACTGGGGGTTTGCCGAGACCATGGCGTACGCCTCGCTGATCGACGACGGCTACGACTGCCGCGTCACCGGCCAGGACACCGCCCGGGGAACGTTCTTCCATCGGCACGCGGTGCTGCACAACCAGAGCAACCGGGAGGAATACATCCCGCTGCAGACGGTATCCGAGCGTCCGTCCGCGTTCCGCATCATCGATTCCCTGCTGTCGGAGGCGGCCGTGCTCGGTTTCGAGTACGGCTACGCAACGACGGAGCCCCACACGCTCGTCATCTGGGAGGCGCAGTTCGGCGACTTCGCGAACGCCGCGCAGGTCGTCATCGACCAGTTCATCAGCTCGGGCGAGGCGAAGTGGGGACGGCTGTGCGGCATCACGCTGTTCCTTCCGCACGGCTACGAAGGGCAGGGGCCGGAGCACTCCTCGGCCAGGCTCGAGCGTTTCCTGCAGCTGTGCGCCGAGAACAACATGCAGGTCTGCGTGCCCTCGACGCCGGCGCAGATGTTCCACATGCTCCGGCGCCAGATGCTGCGGCCGTATCGCAAGCCGCTGGTCGTCATGACGCCCAAGAGCCTGCTGCGGCACAAGCTGTCCGTGTCGCCGTTGGCGGATCTGTCGGAGGGGCGATTCCGGCCGGTGATCCCGGAGATCGACGACGTCGACCGGGAGAAGACGAGGCGCGTGGTCTTCTGCAGCGGCAAGGTCTACTACGACCTGCTGGAGGCGCGGCGCGCGCAGGAGGTGTCCGACGTGGCGCTGGTGCGGATCGAGCAGCTGTACCCGTTCCCGACCGGGCAGTACGCTGCCGAGCTGCGCGCCTGGCCCAACGCGGAGCAGATCGTCTGGTGCCAGGAAGAACCGCAGAACCAGGGCGCCTGGTACCAGATTCGCCACCGCCTGCAGGAGCCGTTGAGCGACAATCAGGAGCTCTACTACGCCGGCCGGGGCGGCGCGGCCGCGCCGGCCTCGGGCATCGTCAAACTGCACCTCCAGCAGCAGCAGGCCCTGGTGGAGGCGGCGCTCGACATGAGGATTGCCGCAAGCCGGTCCGCGAAGAAGCGCGGCGGCAGGAAGAAGGGCGGCAAGAGAAAGAGCAAGAGGCGGGAAAACGCATGAGTATCGAAATCAAGGTGCCGTCGTTGCCGGAGTCGGTGACGGACGCGACACTCGTCGCGTGGCACAAGAAGCCGGGCGAATCCGTCAGCCGGGACGAAAATCTCGTCGATCTCGAGACGGACAAGGTGGTCCTCGAGGTCCCGGCCCCGGCTTCGGGCACGCTGCAGGAGATCCGGATCGAGGACGGCACCACCGTGTCTCCCGGCGACGTGCTGGCGATACTCGAGGAGGGCGAGGGGAAAGCGCAGGCCGCGCCCGAAGAAGAGCCGGAAGACGAGAAGGAGCAGCCGGAAGCCGAAGCCGCCGGCAAGGCCGGGGAGGCGGAAGCGGCAGCAACGCGGGAGGAGGAACGCGAGCCGGAGGAGCCTCCGGACGAGGAGGACCGCGGCGAGCCGCGCGAGGCTGACGAAGGCCGGGAAAGCGCCCACAAGCTCGGGCCGTCGGTGCGCCGCCTGCTGGAGGAGCACGACCTGGATGCGACGGTCATCCAGGGCACGGGCAGGGAAGGGCGCGTGACCAAGTCCGACGTCATGGAGTATCTGAAGAGCCACCACGACGAGGACGTGACGCCGGATGCCGATGCCCGCGAGCCGGAAGCGCGGCCGGAGGGCCGCGGCCCGTCCCGCAGCGAGCAGCGCGTGCCGATGACGCGGCTGCGTGCCCGCATCGCGGAACGCATGGTCCAGGCCCAGCAGGCGGCGGCCATGCTGACCACGTTCAACGAGATCGACCTGACCGGGGTCATCGAGCTCAGGAGCCGCTACCGCGAATCCTTCGAGAAAGAGCACGGCGTGCGGCTCGGCTTCATGTCCTTCTTCGTCAAGGCCGCCGTCGAGGCGCTCAGGAAGTTTCCGGTGGTCAACGCCTCCGTCGAAGGCAGCGACATCGTGTATCACGATTACTACGACGTCGGCATCGCCGTCTCCTCCGAGCGCGGGCTCCTGGTGCCGGTGGTGCGTAACGTGGACCAGCTGGACTTCGCCGGCATCGAGCAGGAAATCGACAGGCTCGGCAAGAAGGCGCGCGACGGCAGCATCAGCATGGACGACCTCACCGGCGGCACGTTCACGATTACGAACGGCGGCGTGTTCGGCTCGCTGTTGTCGACGCCGATACTGAACCCGCCGCAGAGCGCAATACTGGGCATGCACACCATACAGAAGCGGCCGATGGTCGTGGATGACGAGGTCGCCGTGCGCTCGATGATGTACGTCGCCCTCACCTATGACCACCGCATCGTCGACGGCCGCGAAGCCGTGCAGTTCCTGGTCAGCATCAAGCAGTCCCTGGAAGATCCGGGGCGCATGCTGCTCAATCTTTGACGCGCACCAAAAGGAGTGAGTGAGGAATGGCTGAGAGCTACGACGTCATCGTGATCGGTGCAGGACCGGCCGGTTACATCGCGGCCATCCGGGCAAGCCAGAACGGCATGAAAGTCGCCTGCATCGACGCGTGGAAGAACCGGGACGGCAAGCACGCGTTCGGCGGTACCTGCCTCAATGCCGGCTGCATACCGTCCAAGGCGCTGCTCGAGTCCTCGGAGCTCTTTCACCGCGCAGGCCACGAGTTCTCCAGCCACGGCATCAAGACGTCGGGGCTCGAGGTGGATCTCGGGACCATGCAGAAGCGCAAGCAGACGATCGTGCGCCAGCTGACCGGCGGCATCGCGGGGCTCTTCAAGGCGAACAAGGTGGTAGGCCTGGTGGGCGACGGCCGCCTGCTCGCCGACCGGAAGGTGGAATTCACGCCCGCGGACGACGGGGAGCGCCAGGTGCTCGAGGCCCGCTACGTCATCCTCGCCTCCGGTTCGGAGCCGACGGAGCTGCCCGTGGCACCGTTCGACGGCGAGACGATCGTCGATTCCTGGGGCGCGCTCGAGTTCGAGGCCGTGCCGAAGAAGCTGGGGGTCGTCGGGGCCGGCATCATCGGGCTCGAGCTCGGCAGCGTCTGGAGCCGGCTGGGGTCCGAGGTCGTGATCCTCGAGGCGCTGGACGATCTGCTGCCCGCCGTGGACCGGGATCTCGCGAAAGAGGCGGCAAAGCAATTCAGGAAGCAGGGTCTCGACATTCGTCTCGGGGCGAAGGTGACATCGGCTGAGAAAGCCGGGGAGGGCGTCAAGCTCGAATACGAGGACGGCTCCGGCAGGCATACGCTCGAGTTCGACAAGCTGGTCGTGGCCATCGGACGCAGGCCGCACACCGGGGCCCTGCTCGCCGAGGACTGCGGCATTCAGGCGGACGAGCGCGGCTTCATCCCGGTGGACGAGGAATGCCGTACGCGAGTCAAGGGCGTCTTCGCGGTCGGGGACTGCGTCCGCGGGCCGATGCTGGCGCACAAGGGCTCGGAGGAGGGGATCATGGCCGCCGACCTGATCGCCGGCGAAGTCGCCGAGATGAACTACGACGTCATCCCGTCCGTCATCTACACCGCTCCCGAAATCGCCTGGGTCGGCAAGACGGAGCAGGAAGCGCGTGACAGCGGGCGTCCCTGCAAGACGGGCATGTTCCCCTTCAGCGCCGACGGCCGCGCCAAGGCGCTGGAACAGACGGCCGGCATGGTCAAGATCGTCTCCGCCGCGGACGACGACGAAATCCTCGGCGTGCACATCATCGGGGCGATGGCCGGCGAGCTGATCCACGAGGCCGTGCTGGCGATGGAGTTCTCGGCCAGCACCGAAGACCTGCAGCGCACGATACACGCCCACCCGACGCTGTCCGAGGCGATCCACGAAGCGGCGCTCGCCGTCGACAAGCGCGCCCTCAACTTTCCCAACAAATAGCCGTGACGGCCGCCGTCAGCCCTTGCGGCGCACCGAGGTGACGTTGGGGAGGCGCTCGAGCTTGCTCATGACGCGGCTCAGGCCGGCCAGACCCGGCACCAGGACGCGGAGTGCCATGCGGACTTCGGTGCCGTCCCGCGACGTGCTGGTGTTGACGCTCTCGATGCCCGCGTGCTCGTCGGCGAGGATGCCGCTGACGTCACGCAGCAGGCCCTGCCGGTTGTAGGCCTCGAGCTCGAGCTCCACCGGATAGCTTTCGTCCGTCGGCTCGCCCCAGGAGACGTCGAGGACCCGTTCGGGATTGCGGGCGTGCAGGTTCAGGAAATTGCCGCAGTCCTGGCGATGGATGCTGACGCCGCGGCCCTGCGTGATGTAGCCGGCGATCGCCTCCGGCGGGATCGGCCGGCAGCACCGGGCGAGCGTCCGCAGCAGATTGCCGATGCCGCGAATCTCGATCTGCCGGCCGCTCCGCCCGCGGGCGGCCAGGCTTCTCGCCTTCCGCTCCGCGGGTATCTCCACCCTGTGCAGTTGCTGCAGCGCCGAGGCCACGGCCGCCGGCGTCACGTCGCCGGCGCCGAGCGCGACGTGCAGCGCGTCGGTACCGCCGAGCTTCAGCTGCCTCGCGATGTCCTCCGCAGGCGTGCCGGTGACGTTCAGCCGCGCGAGCTCCTTCTCCAGGATCTCGCGGCCCTGCTTCCGGTTCTGGTCCCTGTCCTGTTGCCGAAACCAGCTCCTGACCTTGGTGCGGCTGCGGCTGGATGCGAGATAGCCGTGCTGCGGGCTCAGCCAGTCGCGGCTGGGCTGCGGCTCCTTCGCCGTGATGATCTCGATGCGATCGCCGTTCTGCACGCGGTAGGTCAGCGGGACGATGCGGCCGTTGACCTTCGCGCCGCGGCAGCGGTGGCCCACCTGGGTATGCACGTGGTAGGCGAAATCGAGCGGCGTCGCACCCGCGGGCAGCTCCACGACGTCGCCCTTGGGGCTCAGCGCGTAGACACGATCCTCCATGACCTCGGAGCGGATCTGCTCGAGCAGGTCGCTGTCGCGGTCCGCGGGCTCGAGGAGCTCTCGCAGCAGCTGGATCTTGCGGTCGGCAGCTGTCCCGCCGGCGGTCCCTTCCTTGTAGCGCCAGTGCGCCGCGATGCCGAGCTCGGCGTGCCGGTGCATCTCGTGCGTGCGTATCTGAACCTCGACGATGCGGCCGCGGGGACCGACCACCGCCGTGTGCAGCGACTGGTAGCCGTTCTCCTTGGCGTTCGCGATGTAGTCGTCGAACTCGCCCCGCAGCCAGGACCAGCGGCCGTGCACCGCGCCGAGCGCTGCATAGCAGTCGCTGACGCTGTCGACGAGCACACGCACCGCCCGCGCGTCGAACATCTGCTCGAGGCCGCGGCCCTTGCGTTGCATCTTCCGAAAGATGCTGTAGATGTGCTTGGGGCGGCCGCTCACCGTCGCGCAGATGTTCTGCGCCTCCAGTTCCGCGGCGATGGCCGCACGGGCTTCTTCCACGCCGACTTCCCGCTCGGCGCGCTTTTCGCTGAGCGCGCGGGCGATCCGGTGGTAGGCCTCCGGCTCGAGATAGCGCAGCGCCAGGTCCTCGAGCTGCCATTTCAGTTGCCAGACGCCGAGACGGTTCGCGAGCGGCGCGTAGATCTCGCGCGTCTCGACGGCGAGGGCTTGCTGCCTCGCGACCGGCAGTTCCTTCGCGCGGCGCAGGCGATAGAGCTGTTCGGCAATGCGGATCACAACGAGGCGCGCATCCGCAACGACCGCGAGCAGCATTTTCCTGAGCGCTTCGGACTGGCGAACGGCGAGCGCTTCACCGGGCTGCCAGTCGGGCGGCAGCGAGAAGCGGCCGAGCTGAACCAGCCCCTCGACGCTCGGCCGGAGCTCCGCCAGCGGGCTCGCCTCCAGTTCCTCGACCGCGAGGGCGCCGTCGCGCACGAGCGGGTAGACGTGCACTGCGGCGAGCAGTTGCGGCGACAGGCCCATCCGCTCGAGCATGCCCGCGATCGCCGGACCTTCCTCCGGCAGCGACCGATCGCTGCAACGGTCGCGCAGCGCCGCGGCGAAGCGTCGCGATTTCGCGACGATGTCGGCCGGTTCGCTTCCGGTTTGCGGATTTTCGCGCTCGGTAGTCAGCATTTGGCGAATGATCGGTGATGTCTCGTGCCCGGATTCCCGTTATCATACGCCGGCGTCGGGCGGTGACGGGGGGGACGCGGCGATTTTCGCGCTTCATCCGCACCGGGAGCCGCTCTCGCGCAGGCCGAGTGGGGACTACCGCGGATCGACAGGGCTTTATGGCCGGACACAGTAAATGGGCGAACATCCAGCATCGCAAGGGCGCGCAGGACAGGAAACGAAGCAGGCTTTTTACCCGGTTGATCCGTGAAATCACGGTGGCGGCGCGCTCGGGCGGCGACACTGCCGCCAATCCGCGCCTGCGGCTGGCCGTCGACAAGGCCAGGGCGCAGAGCGTGCCCAAGGACAACATCGACCGGGCCATCAGGCGGGGCGCGGGAGAACCGGAGGGTGCGCAGTACGAGGAGATCCGTTACGAGGGCTACGGTCCGGGAGGGGCGGCGGTCATGGTCGACTGCATGACGGACAACCGGAACCGCACCGTGGCCGACGTGCGGCACGCGTTCTCGAAGCACGGGGGCAACCTCGGGGCCGACGGATCCGTCAGCTATCTGTTCAATCACACGGGACTGCTTACCTATCCTCCCGGGAGCGACGAAGATGCCATCATGGCAGCAGCGATCGAGGGCGGTGCCGAGGACGTCGTCGCGGGCGAGGACGGGACGGTCCAGGTCTTCACCGATCCGCTCGAATTCGAGCAGGTAGGTCGCGCGATGCAGAAGGCGGGCCTGCCGCCCGAGCAGGCGGAGCTCACGATGTGGGCCGCGACCAGCGCGGAGCTCGGCGTGGAGGAGGGCGCGTCCATGCTGAAGCTGCTGGAAGCGCTGGAGGACCTCGACGACGTGCAGAACGTCTACAGCAACGCCGATATTCCGGACGAAGTCCTGGCCGGGTCCTGAGGCATGTCTTGACCGAGCGACTGCGCATACTGGGCATCGATCCCGGCTCACGAACGACCGGCTACGGCGTCATCGATTTCGACGGCGGCCGTACGCGCTATGTCGCCAGCGGCTGCGTGAAAAGCGGGGACGGCAGCTTCTGCGAGCGGTTGCGGACGATCTATTGTGGCGTTGCCGAGGTCGCGGCGGCGTTCCGGCCGCAGGCGGTGGCGGTCGAGAGCGTCTTTATGCACCGAAATGCGATGAGCGCGCTGAAACTGGGACAGGCGCGTTCGGCCGCCCTCTGTGCGACGTTCGGCCTCGACATCGCCGTCTACGAGTATGCGCCGCGGGAGATCAAGCAGGCCATCGTCGGCACCGGCGCCGCGACCAAGGACCAGGTGCAGCACATGGTGACGGCGTTGCTCAACCTGCAGGGCCGGCCGCTCCCGGATGCCGCCGATGCGCTGGCGACGGCCCTGTGCCACGGCCACCGGCGCCGGACGGTTGCGCGCATCGCGGCGGCGGCCGACGCCGCGGGAACGCGATGACCGGGACGGCGCGATGATCGGCTCGATACGGGGGCGCCTGGCAAGCAAACAACCGCCGCGGGTCATCCTCGAGTGTGCCGGCGTCGGCTACGAGATCGAGACTCCGATGTCGACGTTTCTGGACCTGCCGCGGGTGGGCACCGAGGTCTGCCTGCAGACGCACCTGCTGGTCCGCGAGGATGCGCACACGCTGTTCGGATTTGCGACGCAGCAGGAAAAGCAGCTTTTTCGGGCGCTGCTCAAGGTGAGTGGCGTCGGCGCGAGGATGGCACTGGCCGTTCTTTCCAGCATGAGCGTCACGGACTTCCGACGTTGCGTCGAGCGGGAGGATACGGCGACGCTCGTCAAGGTGCCGGGCATCGGACGAAAGACCGCCGAACGGCTCATCATCGAGATGCGCGATCGCGTCGACATCGATGCGGCGCCGTCGCCGGCGGCTGCCGGCCGTGCCCGCGAAACCGAACCGCGCAACGAGGCGTTCGATGCGCTGGTGGCGCTGGGTTACAAGCCCGGCGAAGTGAAGCGGCTGCTCGGGCGCCTGGACGTCGAGAACCGGTCCGCCGAGGACATCATTCGTGCAGCCCTGCGGCAGGCCGTCAGCTGATGGGTACCCTGGAAAGAAACCGGCTGACCGGGGCCGCCGCGCGTGACGACGATCCGGTCTTCGACCGCGCGATTCGCCCGAAGCGGCTGGTCGACTACGTGGGGCAGTCCGGCGTCAAGCAGCAGATGGAGATCTTCATCACCGCGGCCAGGAACCGCAGCGAGGCGCTGGACCACGTGCTGATCTTCGGCCCACCGGGACTCGGCAAGACGACGCTCGCCCACATCGTCGCCAACGAGATGGGCGTCAACCTGCGGCAGACCTCCGGACCCGTGCTGGAGCGCCCCGGCGACCTCGCGGCCATACTCACGAACCTGGAACCGAACGACGTCCTCTTCGTCGACGAGATCCACCGGCTGAGCCCGGTCGTGGAAGAGGTGCTGTATCCGGCGATGGAGGACTTCCAGCTCGATATCGTCATCGGCGAGGGCCCGGCCGCGCGCTCGATCAAGCTGGACCTTTCGCCGTTCACGCTGGTCGGCGCAACCACCCGCGCGGGCCTCCTGACGTCCCCGCTCAGGGACCGCTTCGGGATCGTGCAGCGGCTGGATTTCTATACGACGGCGGAGCTCGCCTCGATCGCGCAGCGGTCCGCACGCATACTGGATCTGGCCATCGAGCCCGAGGGTGCTGCCCAGATCGCCAGCCGGGCCCGCGGCACGGCACGCGTCGTCAACCGGCTGCTCCGGCGCGTGCGGGACTTCGCGGAAGTCCAGGCGGACGGCGTGGTCACCGAGGAAGTCGCCATCAACGCGATGGACCTGCTGGAGGTGGATCCCAACGGCTTCGACGCGATGGACCGGCGCCTGCTGCAGACGATCATCGACAAATTCGACGGCGGCCCCGTGGGCATCGAGAGCCTGGCCGCGGCGCTGGGCGAAGAGCGCGGCACGATCGAGGACGTGCTGGAGCCGTACCTCATCCAACAGGGCTACATGATGCGCACGTCCCGCGGGCGCGTCGCGACGAAGAACGCGTATCTCCACTTCGGCCTCAAGCCGCCCGAGCAGCCGGGCACGCCGGACCTGCCGTTGTTCCCGGAAACCTGAGGAGCGTGGAGCGATCGAGCGACATATTCGCCTGGCCCGTGCGCGTCTACTACGAGGATTCGGACGCGCAGGGTCTCGTGTATTTCGCCAACTACTTCAAGTTCATGGAACGGGCGCGCACGGAATGGCTGCGATCGCTTGGCGTGGAGCAGGACGTGCTCCTGTACCAGGAGAAGCGCTGCTTCGTCGTCGTCGACACGCAGGCGGATTTCCTGCGGCCGGCGCGCTTCAATGACGAGCTCGTCGTCACGGCGAGCCTCTCCGGACTCGCTCGCGCGAGCTTCCTGATCGAGCAGGAGATATTCCGCGGCGGCGTCGGCGGCGAACTGATCTGCAGGGGCACGACGCGCGCTGCCTATCTCGACGCCGAATCGCTGAAGCCCGCTCGGCTGCCAGAAACCCTGTTCAAGGACTGCACGACATGAATACCGATCTCTCGCTACTGCACCTGGTCATGGACGCCAGCATTCCCGTCCAGATCGTCATGCTGATATTGCTTGCCGCCTCGCTCGTGTCCTGGAGCATCATCTTCACGAAACGCGGCGTGATCCAGCGGACGAAGGCAGCGTCCGACAAGTTCGAGGGCAACTTCTGGTCGGGCGGTGACCTGCAGACGCTGTATCACGCGGTGGATCGCCAGAAGGGCGGTAACATCGGGATGTCCAGCATCTTCGAATCCGGTTTCCGGGAGTTCAACCGCGGCGTCCAGCAGGATGATGTGCAGGCCGACAAGCTGGTCGAGGAATGCCGGCGGGCCATGCGCGTGTCGATGATGCGCGAGGTCGACAGGCTCGAGCAGGGCCTGGCGACGCTGGCCACCGTCGGGTCGACGAGCCCCTATGTCGGGCTCTTCGGCACCGTGTGGGGCATCATGAACTCTTTCATGTCGCTCGGCGGCGCCCCGACCGCGACGCTGGCCATGGTTGCGCCGGGCATCGCCGAGGCGCTGATCGCGACCGCGATGGGGCTCTTCGCCGCCATTCCCGCCGTCGTCGCCTACAACCGCTACGCGGACAAGGTCGTGCGGTTAGAGATCCGCTACGACGGCTTCATGGAGGAGTTCTCCAGCATCCTCCAGCGGCACTCGCGCCGGCGCAAGGGAGTGTGACATGTCGACCCCGCTGCAAAAGCGCAAGCTGATGAACGAGATCAACGTTGTTCCCTATATCGACGTGATGCTGGTGCTTCTCATCATCTTCATGGTCACGGCGCCGCTGCTAACGCAGGGTGTGAAGGTCGATCTGCCCCAGGCGGGCGCGGAACCGATACAGGACGCGCCGGATCACGAGCCCATCATCGTCAGCGTCGACGCCGAGGGCAACCTCTACATCAACGTGGGCGACGACGAGGACCAACCTGCCAGCAGCCAGGAGATCGTCACGAAGACGAACGCCGTGCTTGGTCGCAGGCCGGCGACTCCGGTCCTGGTCAAGGCCGACCGCGCCGTGCCGTACGGTAGCGTGGTCGGCGCCATGGTTCTGTTGCAACAAGCCGGCGCCGAAACGGTCGGATTCGTAACGGACCCGCTGGATACCTACCCGGTTCCGGAATGAGACGACGCTCTGGGTGACTCGCGACAAGTACAACGTGGTGCCGGCCGTACTGGCCGCCCTGCTGCATTGCCTGATATTCGGGTCGGTGTTTATCGCCCTCGATTTCTCGCGTCCGGTGCAGCCGGCCACGCCGCTCGCCATCCAGGCGACCGTCGTGGCCGAGGCGCCCGTCGCGCAACAGACGGCGCCGGAGCCCGAGCCCGAACCCGAGCCGGACCTCGAGGCGCAGCGGGCCGAAGCCGAGCGCGAGCGCATCCAGCGGGAGACGGAGGCGGAACAGGAGCGCATCCGGCGACAGCAGGAGGCCGAGGAACAGCGGCGGCGCGAGGAGGCCGAGGAACAGCGGCGGCGCGAGGAGGCCGAGGAACAGCGGCGGCGCGA
>CAZTAE010000028.1:0-19175 GCA_964611535.1 uncultured Woeseiaceae bacterium | reverse complement strand
GCGCATGCCTACCAGGGCAGCAGGCAGCTTCCGGCCGTGACGCTCGTCGGCGCCGTGTTCGTCGTGCTCTACCTCCTGACGGGCTCCGTGTGGCTGCCCATTGTTCTGCATGCGGCCATCGACATGCTGCAGGGCCGGCTGGCGTGGGAAGTCGCGGGGCGCCGCAGGCGGGATGCCGTGACGGTGGGGCCTTAGCCCGTATCCGCCAGCGGGGGTTGGCCCCGTCTCGGACGGCGGCGCGGCGTATACTGCCGGCGTGAACCTGCTGGCCATCATCATCGTCTTCCTGGCGATCGTCGCGGCAGGCGGCATCATCTACGCCGCCTGGGAGCTTTCATCGGACAAGCCGCGCAGCGCGCGGCCGAAGGAGCGCGGAGCGGACGAACCGCGGGACCTGTGAGCGAGCGGCCGCTCAGTGCTCGCGGACGCGGGACCCGTTGCGCGAGCGCGTGCCGCTCGAGCGCCGGCTCGGGGCCGCCCGGCTTTCTCGCGCCGGCGCTGCCCGTCGCGAGGTGGAGGAGCGCGTGCCGCCGGACGACGAGCTCCGCGGCGCGGCACGGCGGGGCGTCGCGGATCGTTGCGGCGAGCTGGCCCGTGGTGCGGAAGCGCGCGGCGGGGATGCGCGTCGCGGCGTGGAGGAGCGTCTGGCGCCGGACGACGAGCTCCGCGGCGCGGCGCGGCGGGGCGTCGCGGCTTGTTGCGGCGAGCGGGCCCGCGGTGCGCTGCGGCTCGCCGGCGGACGGCTGACGCGCGCCGGGGGCTCGGCGCTGCGGCGGCTCACGTCGCTCGACCGGCTCCTGTCGCGGACCGCCGTGCTGCGGTCCCTGGGCGCGTCGCGGCTGCTGCGGGCCCGGCGGTTCTCGGCGGCCCGGCCGTTGGCCGATCCCCGGTTCGTGATCCGGCCGGAATCGCCGGCGCTGCGTTCCCGCGGACGGAACCGGATGGTCCTGTCATCGTCGCCGGAGGCAGCCCGGCGCTCGGCCCGCTCCCGGCTTGCGGCAAAACCTCGACGTTGTGTCGCCGTGTCCGCGCTCCCGCGGCTTCTCGCCTCGCCCCGGAACCCGGACCGGCCGTCGAGCCGCCGCGCCAGGTCCGAGTCGCGGGCGACCGGGCGCGCGCCGGAGCTCCGCGACCCGTCCCGATGGCCCTCGCGCGTCCGCTCCAGCCGCGGTTCCCGGTAACGGGCGATGCGCTCCCGATAGTGCCCCGGCCGGGCGCCGCCGACCCGGCGCGGCCGCCAGAAATCCCCGTCCCGGTGGTGGTGGCGCGCGCGGCGCAGGTGATGGTTGACGTAGTAGCTGTTGTAGATGCTGATGCTGGGCTGCCGGTACCAGTGGCCGAAGTAATGCCGGCCGTAGTACGGATGGCCCCAGTAGGTGTGGTGGAACACGTGCAGGTGGTGGCTCGTCCAGCCGATCCGGAAGGCCGTGGTCACGCCCCAGAAATAGCGGGAGCCGAAGCGGTAGTGCGCGGGATACGGGTAGTAGTAGACCGGGTACGCCTGCGGGTAGTAGAAGTACACCGGCCGCGGCTGGTGGACGACCACCCGCTCGGGCTCGTAGTACGGCACGTAGATGATCTCGTCTTCCACCGTGTCGATCTCGATGGCGCCCTCGTCGTTCCTCTCGACCTTCTGGTAGCCGTCGCTCTCGAGATTGCCGGCGGCGTAGGCGCGGTCGCGGAACCGCTCGATCGCGTCGATCACGTCGGGCTGCTGGGCAACGACGGCTTCACCGAGCTGCCAGGTCCAGTCGAGATCCTCGTTCATCATCTCGACGACTTCCGGATAGTTGAGCAGGGCGACCACCGAGTCGTCCCACGATTCGTCCGGCTCGAGGCTGCTGTCGGACTCGAGCTCCTCGAGAAAGCGTGCCGCCTGGACGATCTCCAGCGGATAGGTGGACGCGGGGAGGACAACCGCCAGCAGGTCGTCGGGGTAGAGCGCGATCGGACCGACCAGCGCCTCCAGTTCCTCGTCCGTATAAATCGGCGTTTCGTCCGTGACGTCGCCCGTGGCCCTGTCGTCGACCGCTTCGACAGGCTCACCGACGGGTTCGCCGCTCTCGTCGACGGGCACCTGCGACCACGCCGGACCGGCCGCAAATACGGCGAATGCGGCAAGGAACGGCCCGAGGCGCGGCAGCCGGATATCCCTGGGCTCTGTGTTCATAACGCTACTCCAGTCGCAGTTGCCTGTTGGACCACGGCTGCGGTCTTTCGATGCGGCAATCCACGCGGATTTATCCATCCTGGCGACGATGCTAGCGCAGCGATCCTGAACGGGCCCTTAACCCCCGACGCCGCGCACGCGCAAGGGCCGGGGGTGCTCGGCCCTCACAGGGTACCGGATCGGGCAGCGGGCTGCCGAGTGTTCTAATGGATAACTTTGAATAACTTCCATAAGATCATGTCACTTAACGAATTCAGCGTTGCTGCCCGGCCACGTTCTCCTGCTCGTACACCTGCGAGCTGGTGTGGGCCGCCGTGAGCGCCTCGGAGAAGGCGACCTGATCCTCCGCACCGGCCTGCGAGCGCCTGAGCCGCCTCTGCAGCAGGTAGCCGAAGAGCAGGACGTGGATGGTCGCCGTGAAGCCGAAAAGACCGGCGGGCCCCAGCAGCTGCATCGCCACGGATGCGAGGATCGGGCCGACCACGGCGCCCAGCCCGTACATCAGCAGCAGGCCGCTCGAGACGGCGACGAACTCATTCTCGGCCGCGTGATCGTTCGAATGGGCAATCGACAGCGAATAGATCGGGAACGCGGCGGCGCCCCACAGACCGCCCAGCAGGATCAGGCCGGTAAAACCGAGGCCCGGTGCGAAACCGAGGATGGCGACCGACACCCCGATGGCCAGGATTGCACAGACACCGATGACGTAGCGGCGGTCGATGCGGTCCGACCACGCGCCCAGCGGCCACTGACTCGCGGCCCCGCCGATGACTGCAGAGGTCATGAACCAGGCGGTGAGCGCGACGTCCGCCGAGTACGAGATGGTGAAGACGGGCGCGAGTGCCCAGAAGGAGCCGTTCGCAAGCCCCGTCGCCAGGCTGCCGAGCATGCCGGCGGGGGAGGTGCGGTACAGGCGCCGGATGTCGAGCGGTGCCGGATCCGGGACATGCCGCGGTGACGGCGCCGTCGACAGGACGACGGGGACGGCCGCCAGCGACACCAGGACCGACGCGAGGGCAAAGAGCGTCATCACTGCGGGGTCGTCGATCATCAGGAGCTGCTGGCCGGCCGCCAGCATCGTCATGTTGATCAGCACGTAGGCGGAAAACACCTTGCCGCGGTTCTCGTTGCTGGCCGTCTCGTTCAGCCAGCTTTCGATCACGACGTAGAGAATCGCGAAGCAGAAGCCGGAAACGAAGCGCAGCACGCTCCAGGCGAAGAGGTCGACCCACATGCCATGCAGCAGCGGACTCGCCGATGCGAGGGCGGTCATTGCCGCGAAGACGCGTACGTGGCCGACACTCTGGACCAGGCCCGAGCCTCGCCAGCAGCCGATCGTGAATCCCAGGAAGTAGGCCGCGCCGAAGATGCCGACGGAGACCGTCGGAAAGTTGTCCATCGTGGCGCGGACGGGCAGCAGCGTGGCCTGCAGCCCCTGGCCGGTGAGCAGGAGGGCGACACCGACGAGGAGCGCGGTGATGGCGGCGATGGCGCGGATCATTGGGAGCGGGAGTGGCCGGTGAACTGGCGCGAGTTATAGGCGAAACAGGCCGGCGGTTCCATAGCCGGCGTCTCATCCGCCCGCGACCGTCAGCCGCCTGCGGGGGCGGATGCCGCGGCAGTCAGCGGCGAGCTGCCGCAAGTCGGGGCACGAGACTGCCCAGTCGTCGCAGGCCGTCCTCGATGGTGTCGCTCCAGGGATGCCCGAAGCTCAGCCGGATGAAGTTCCGGTAGCGGTTGCAGGGGGAAAAGATGCGGCCGGGCGCGATGCTGATGCCCTGCTCGATGGCGCGGTCGAAAAGTTGCTCCGAATCCACCTCGCCGGGCAGTTCGAGCCAGAGCACGGAACCGCCGACCGGCTTCGAGATCCGGCTTTCCGGCGGGAAATAGCGGGCGATGCCGGCGCGCATGCGCTCCGCGTTGACTCTCAGCACGGGCCGCAGCTTCTTCAGATAGCGGTCGTAATCGCCCGCCGCCAGGAACTCGGCGAGCGTCAGCTGCTGCAACAGTCCGGAGGAGCAGGACATCGAGCGCTTGAGCCGGCCGACCTCCTCGCGGTAGCGGGCCGGCATCAGCCAGCCGATGCGGTAGCCGGGCGCCACCGTCTTGGAGAACGAACCGCAGGTCAGGACGCGCCCTTTCTTCGCGTGGAAGGCAGCCGGCCGCGGTCGGCGTCCGTCGAACAGGAGCTCGCCGTAGACGTCGTCCTCGATCAGCGCGACGCCGCGCTTCTCGATCAGCGCCACCAGGTCCCGGCGCTTTTCGTCCGGCATGCTGGTGCCGAGGGGATTGCTGAGCGTCGTGGAGAACATGCACACCGTGACCGGGTGGGCTTCCAGCGTCTTGTCGAGGGCCCCGAGGTCGACGCCGCTTTCCGGGCAGGTCTCGACCTCGATGGCGAGCATGCCGAGGCTCTCGATCAGCTCCAGCTGCCCGTGATAGGTCGGCGACTCGACGGCGACGACGTCCCCCCGGCGGGCAACGGCCGAGAGCGCCAGCGCCAGCGCCTCCTGGGCGCCGTTCGTGATGCAGACGTCGTCGGGCTCCACCTTGCTGCCGACGGTGTCCAGATAGCGATAGGCGATCTGGCGGCGCAGGCCCGGCTCGCCCAGCATCGGGGCATAGGCGAGGCTCCTTTCCTCCGCGGCGGCCATCACCCGCTTCATGATGCGGTGCAGGGTTTTCGCCGGCGGCAGCGCCATGCTCGGGTTGGCGATTCCGAAAGGCAGGGCATCCGGCCGGTGGATGCCCGCGTAGACGCGCTCCATCAGGCTCTGCCGCGATACCGTGACCGGCTTTGCCGAACGCCGGAAGCGCGCCGCCGGCCGCACCAGGTCGTTGGCCGCGTAGCCCCGCACGTAGAAGCCCGACTGCGGCCGCGACTCGATGCGCCGCTGCCGCTCCAGCTCCAGGTAGGCCTGGCGCACCGTCGGCACGCTGACGCCGGTGCGGTCGCTCATGCGGCGCAGAGAGGGCAGGCGATCGCCGGGCTGGAGCGTGCCGGCCTCGATATTCCCGCTAATGAGGTCGATCACCTGCCGGTAGAGGTAGTCCTGTCGTTCCTTGTCGATGCTCAGCACGGCAACTGTTCAGGTTACATTTTTCTGAAATTGCGTCTGTTATAGCTTCACCCGGCCGCTACAGTCAAGCGATGAGCAACCGCATGCTTTACGCGACGACCGTCCTCATCTGGGGGTCCACCTGGCTGGCGATCGAATTCCAGCTCGGTGCGGTCGCGCCCGAGGTATCGGTGTTCTACCGCTATGCGCTGGCCGCCCTGCTCCTGTTCGGGTGGTGCCGGCTGCGCGGACTCGGCCTCGCGTTCGGCGCCCGGGCCCACCTGCGATTCGCGCTGCTCGGCCTGCTGCTCTTTTCCCTCAACTACATCGTGATGTACCACGCGCAGCGCCACGTCGACTCCGCGCTGGCGGCGATCGTCTTTTCCACGATGCTGTGGATGAACATCGCGAATGCGCGGCTTTTTTTCGGCGCGCGCTCGGGGCCGCGCGTACTCCTGGGTTCGGTGCTCGGCATCGCCGGCGTCGTGGTGCTCTTCCTGCCCCGCGTCCGCAGCGTGACCTTTGCCGACGCCACGCTGTTCGGCGCGCTGCTGTGCGTGGCAGGCGCGTTCATCGCTTCCCTCGGGAACATGGTGTCGCAGCTCGCGCAGAACGAGCGGCTGCCGGTCCTGCAGGCCAACGCCTGGGGCATGTTCTACGGGGCGGTCCTCACGGGCGGCATCGCGCTCGCCCTGGGGATACCCTTCGGGTTCGACCGCTCCTTCGGCTACGTGGTTTCGCTGCTGTACCTGGCGGTATTCGGCTCGATCCTCGCCTT
Source organism: uncultured Woeseiaceae bacterium (assembly GCA_964611535.1). GTDB lineage: Bacteria > Pseudomonadota > Gammaproteobacteria > Steroidobacterales > Woeseiaceae > IDS-8. Next base: position 13,168 of record CAZTAE010000028.1, on the reverse strand, counting down.
CGGCGCCTATCTCACGCTGCTGGGCCGCATCGGCGCCCACCGGGCAGGCTACGCCGTCGTGACCTTCCCGGCCGTGGCGCTCGTTCTTTCGGTGCTGTTCGAGGGTCTCGAGATCAGCGCGAGCATCATCGCCGGCATTCTGCTGGTGATGGCCGGCAATGTCGTCATCCTGCAGCGGCGGCCGGCCGCGCCTGCGCATGGCGTGCCCCCGGCGCTGGCGGGCCAGCGCCTGCAGGACAAGCGCTGAACCGTTACCGGCGCCGGACCGCGGCCGCCGGCGCCTCGAAGATCGAGCGCAGCTCGTCGAGGCGCAGATACTCCGGGTGGTGCAGCTCGGTGATCGCGGCATAGTCGAAGCTTCTGCCCTCCCGGGCGATCTCGAAGACGTACGCGTGCAAGGCGACGGTGCAGGGCAGGTCGAGATGCATGCGATCCGCTATCGGGCCGTCACCGTCGGCGAGCCTCGTTTCGTCGATCCGCACGTGGCGCTTGCGGACGCGCCAGCCGGCGGCTTTGAAGACGCTGCCGATGGATTGCCCCGCGAGTACCCGCTCGTGTTCCGCCGCGAACTCCGGCCGGACCGGCGTGCCGAACTCGACGGTCGCGTAGGTGCGGCAGACCTTGCGGGCGCCGTCGAGGCTGTAGAGGCTGGACACGCGCCGCCGGGAGCCACGCTCGATGACGTCGACGCCGTAGCTGCCGAACCGGCGCTGGATACGCTCGCTGTTCACCATAAATCCGCTACTGTACAGCAACTAACGTTGCAAACTTGAAGTCATTTATCACTACGGGCAGACCGGTGGGCTTGCGCCCGGGGCAGCAATCATATCGGCATTCGCGGGCCTGGCAACAGGAACTCTCTCGCGCTCGCAGAGTGGCTGGAAGACGACCGCGAGCCGTTATAATCACGGGTCTGTTGACGACGCGAATGTTTCACCCATGTCCGGTACCGAGCTGTCCTGTCATCGTTGCGGCGCATCGCTTGCGGCGCTGAGCCTGCCGCTGTCGCGCCGCGACCTCTGTCCGGAGTGCTCGGCGGAGGTCCACGTCTGCCGGATGTGCGAGTTCTACGACCCTGCCGTGCCGAAGCAGTGCCGCGAGGACGACGCCGAGGAGGTCATGGACAAGGAGCGGGCCAACTTCTGTGACTGGTTCCGGCCTTCGCCCGACGCGTTCGACCCGGCGCGCGCGAAGCACGCGGCCCGCGCCGAGGGCGAGCTCGCGGCGCTCTTCGGCGAGGATGGCGCCGACTCGCGCGACGACGGTGTCGACGACGCCGTGCGCGAGGCGGAAAAGCTGTTCCGCTAGTCCGGGAAGGCGACGGTGAGCGAGCGAGCCCTCGTTGTCCTGTCGGGCGGGCAGGATTCCACGACCTGTCTGTACTGGGCGCTGGCCCGCTTCGGCGCCGCGGCCGTGGAAACCCTGACCTTCGACTACGGGCAGCGCCACCGCGCCGAGATCGAGGCGGCGCGCCGCGTGGCGGAACACGCGGGCGTCGGCAACGTCGTCCTGCCGATCGACACCTTCGCCGCGCTGGGCGGCAACGCGCTGACGGACGGGTCGGTGGCGGTGCCGCAGACGGCGGCGAACGAGGGCTCGCTGCCGGCGACCTTCGTGCCGGGACGGAACCTCGTCTTCCTCACGCTCGCCGCCGCCTACGCCTGGCCCCGGGGCATCGGCGACATCGTCACCGGCGTCGCGCAGACGGACTACAGCGGCTATCCCGACTGTCGCCAGGAAACGCTGGACGCGCTGCAGAAGGCCATCGCGCTCGGCCTCGAACGGGAGATCCGTCTCCACGCGCCGCTCATGGACCGGTCGAAAAAGGAAACGGTACTGCTCGCGCAGGAGCTGGGGGCGCTGGATGCCATGGCGCTGACCCATACCTGCTACGAAGGCAGACGGCCGCCGTGCGGCAGCTGCGCCGCCTGCCGGCTGCGCGCCCGGGGATTCGCCGCAGCGGGCATCCCGGACCCGCTGCTGAAAGCCGCCGGGACGGCCGCGCCGACATGACCTATTCAGTCAGGGAAACCTATTTCACGCTGCAGGGCGAGGGCGCGCAGACGGGCCGCCCGGCGGTGTTCCTGCGCTTCGCCGGCTGCAACCTCTGGTCCGGCCGCGAGCGGGACCGCGGCCGCGCCGTCTGCCGCTTCTGCGACACCGGGTTCGTCGGCACCGGCGGTCCCGGCGGCGGCAAGTTCCGTTCCGCGGCCGCGCTGGCCGACGCCGTGGCCGATGCCTGGCGGCCGGCGCCGGCCGACGCCGCGCCGTATGTCGTCTGCACCGGCGGCGAGCCGCTGCTCCAGCTCGACGAGGCCGCGATAGCCGCGCTGCACGCGCGCGGCTTCGAGATCGGCGTCGAGACGAACGGCACGATCGCGGCGCCCGCCGGGATCGACTGGGTGTGCGTGAGCCCCAAGGCCGGCGCCGCGCTCGCCCAGCAGAGCGGTGACGAGCTGAAGCTCGTCTTCCCGCAGCACGAGGCCGAAGCGCAGCCCGAACGGTTCGAGGCGCTGTCCTTCGAGCACTTCTTCCTGCAGCCGCTGGACGACGCCGGCAAGGCCGCGAACGTGCGCGCCGCCCTCGACTACTGCCGCAGCCATCCGCGCTGGAGGCTGAGCTTACAGACTCACAAGATCATCGGCCTGGCCTGATGGCTGGCGGTCCCGCCGAGCCGCAGAACGGCCTGTCCCGCGGCCACCGCATCGCCCGGCTCGTCTTCGCCTTCGGCGTCGGTCTCGTGCTCGCCGTCTCCGCCTACCGCCTCGTGACCGATCCCGAGCTCGCGGCCGAACGCCAGCGCCAGGAGGCGGTCGTCGAGTCCTCGCGCCGCATACTGCGCACCTACGTCGGCGGTGGCGCGCTCGAGATCGTCGACCCGCTCGACCCCGACAGCAAGGTCGGCAAGTCCTACCTCTACCCGGCCGACGAGGGCTGGGAAGTCTCCGGCCATTATCGCCGCGGCCCCGGCGACACCTGGCACCCGTACCTCATGCAGCTCGACGCCTCGGCTGCGCTGATCGAGCTCTCGGTCAGGGACGACGCGCTGCGCCGCAGGGCCGCCGAAGACCCGAAGCTGACGGTCGACCCGTAACCAACGGGAGGTTCAGTTCGACCTTCGGCTCCCGACACTCAAACCAGGTCTCCTGCAAACGCTTTTCCCGCTTCGGGCATCTAAGGCTCAAACCTCTTCACCGGATTGCGGGGAAAGAATTCTGAAAATCGCCGACACCTCCGCCCAGGACGTCCGCATCGCGCCCAGGAGCAACCGGAACCGCCAGATCGTCGGGGGCGGAATACTGGTGCTCATGCTGGCGCTGGTCTGGATCGCGGCCCCTGTCGTCAAGCGCTGGGCCGACGCCACCGCTACCGTGCCGCTCGATCGCCTTCGCCTGGCGACCGTGACGCGCGGCGATCTCGTGCGCGACGTATCCGTCCAGGGCCGGGTGGTGGCGGCCGTGAGCCCGACGCTGTACGCGCCGGCGCCCGGGACGATCACCCTGCACGTGGAGGCCGGCGCGACCGTGAGCGCCGGGCAGGTGCTGGCGGTCATCGACAGCCCGGAACTCGAGAACGAGCTCCGGCAGGCGGATTCCGCGCTGCAGCAGCAGACCGTGGAGCTGGATCGCCAGCGCATCGAGTCGCGGCAGCTTGCACTCGAGAAGCGCAAGGCGGCCGACCTCGCGAACGTGGCGCTCATCGCTGCCAGGCGCGAGAAGCGGCGGGCGGACCAGGCGCACGAGCTCGAGGTCATCTCGGTGATCGATTACGAGAAGGCGCAGGACGACCTGCAGAACGCGGAACTGGCCTACGCGCACGCGCGCGCGGACGCGGACCTCTTCGACGAGCGTCTTGCCTTCGAGCTGCAGGCCAGTGAGCTGGCGGTGGAGCGCCAGCGGCTCCTGGTCGCGGAGCTGGAGCGCCGGGTCGACCGTCTGTCGATACGCTCGCCCGTCGACGGCATCGTCGGCGACCTGCTGGTCGAGCAGAAGAATGCAGTGGCCCGCGATACGCCGGTCATGGCGGTGGTCGACCTGACACGCTTCGAGGTCGACGCGCAGATCCCGGAGAGCTACGCGGACGATCTCGGCCTCGGGATGACCGCCGAGATCATCACCGGCGGAGTCACCTACCCCGGCCAGCTGGTGGCCGTGTCGCCCGAGGTGGTCGGCAACCAGGTGACGACGCGGATCCGCTTCGATGGCGACATGCCGCCCAATCTCCGCCAGAACCAGCGCCTCATGACGCGCATCCTGCTGGAGGAGCGTCCCGACGTCCTGATGCTCTCCCGCGGGCAGTTCCTGGACTCGGGCGGCGGACGCATCGCCTACGTGCTGGACGGCAACGACCTCCTGCACCGACGGCCGATTGCCCTCGGCGCCCGCAGTCTCGCCGCGGTCGAGGTCCAGAGCGGACTCGAGGAGGGCGACACCGTCGTGATTTCCAGCATCGATCGCTTCCAGGGCGCGGACACCGTCCTCGTCACCCACTGAACCCGGCCATGCACAGGAGCCCGGACTCATGCTCAGAATGCGCAACATATCCAAGGTATACCGCACCGACTCGGTGGAGACGCACGCCCTGCGGGAATTCTCGCTGACGGTGGGGGAGGGCGAGTTCGTTTCGGTGACCGGGCCGTCCGGGTCGGGCAAGACGACCTTCCTCAATATCGCCGGGCTGCTCGAGGAGTTTTCCAGCGGCACTTACGAGCTCGACGGCAAGGACGTGTCGCGGCTGAGCGACGGCGAGCGCTCACGCGTGCGCAACGAGAAAATCGGCTTCATCTTCCAGAGCTTCAACCTCATTCCGGAGCTGGACGTTTTCGACAACGTCGACGTGCCGCTGCGTTATCGCGGCATGAAGGCGCAAGAGCGGAGAAAACGCATCGAGCGCGTGGTGGAGATCGTCGGCCTCGGCTCCCGAATGCGCCACCTGCCGTCGCAGCTGTCCGGCGGCCAGCAGCAGCGGGTGGCGATTGCCCGGGCGCTGGCGGGCGAGCCGCGCTTTCTGCTGGCGGACGAGCCGACGGGGAATCTCGACTCGGCGATGGCCGCGAGCGTCATGGACCTCCTGTCGGAGATCAACGCGTCGGGCACGACCATCGTCATGGTGACGCACGAGCCGTCGCTCGCCAAGCGCGCCCAGCGCAACATCTCGGTTCGAGACGGCCGCGTGAGCACGGGCGAGCTGCACGTCGCGTCCGCGGCGACAGCCTGAGCGGCCGGCCATGTTTCGCTACTACCTCAAGCTCGGAACGCTCAGCATTCGCAAGAACCCGATCTTGAGCGCCCTCATGGTCGCGGCGATCGCCATCGGCATCGGCGCCTGCATGACGATGGTCAACATCGACTACATCATGGGCGGCAATCCGATTCCGCACCGCTCCGATGTGCTGTATCACGTGCAGGTCGACAGCTGGGACCCGCATCGCCCGGCGCAGGAGCCGAACGAGCCGCCGGACCAGGTGACGTGGCGCGACGGCACCGCGCTGCTCGCGGCGGGCAAGGCGCGGCGGCAGGTGCTGAGCTACCGGACGGGCCGCGTGATCGAGCCGCCCGATCCCGAAGTCCGGCCCTTCGAGGTCCTGGCTCGCACCACCACGGCCGACTTCTTCCCGATGTTCGACGTCCCGTTCCTCTACGGGCAGGGCTGGGACAAATCCGCCGACGACGGCGAAGCGCGCGTCGTCGTCCTCGGCAAGGAGGTCAACGAGCGGGTGTTCGGCGGCGAGGATTCGGTGGGCCGCATGCTCACCATCAGCGGCGACACCTATCGCGTCGTCGGCGTGATCGAGGACTGGCAGCCGGTGCCGAAGTTCTACGACGTCTCCACCGGCGCTTTCGACGACGTGGAGGCCATTTTCTACCCGTTCAGCGTGGCTATCGCGGACGAGCTCGGCAACAGCGGCAACACCAGCTGCTGGAAGGGCCTGGAGGACAGCGGCTACGACTCCTTCATCAACTCCGAATGCGTCTGGATGCAGCTCTGGGTCGAGCTGCACGGCGAGGACGAGGTGCAGGAGTACATGGCGTTCCTCGACGCATACGCCGAATCGCAGCGGGCGCTGGGGCGCTTCCAGCGGCCGAACAACAACCGCCTGCTGAACGTCATGGACTGGATGGAGAACCAGGAAGTGGTCGACGAGGACGTGCGCGTGCTGCTCGGGCTGGCCATCCTGTTCCTCGTCGTCTGTCTCCTCAACACCATCGGCCTCCTGCTCGCGAAGGTCATGCGCCGGGCGGGCGACATCAGCCTCAGGCGCGCGCTCGGCGCCTCGCGCCGCGCCGTCTTCTCGCAGTACATCGTGGAGGCGGGACTGATCGGGCTCGCCGGCGGCGTCATCGGCATCGGCATGACGTGGCTCGGCCTGCGCGGCATCGAGGTCCTGTACGGCCAGTACGAGTTCATCGGCCACCTGGTGCGCATGGACTGGGTGATGATCCTCGCGGCCGTCGTACTGGCTGTCGTCTCCGCCCTCGGGGCGGCGCTCTACCCGACCTGGCGCGCGTGCCGTATCCACCCCGCCAGCCAGCTCAAGACACTTTAGGGACCCGCCATGGAAATCGGACCGATCTGGCGCGCGCTCCTGCGCAACAAGACCGCCTACGTGCTCATCGCCCTGCAGATCGCCGTGACGATGGCGATCATGGTCAATGCCATCTCGATCATCCAGGAGCGCAGCCGCGCGATGGCGCGCCCGAGCGGCGTGGACGAGGACAACATCTTCTATCTCCAGAGCGTCGCGTTCCGGCCCGACTTCAACGAGCGGGCGGCCGTTGTCGAGGATCTCGACGCCCTGCGCAGCCTGCCCGGCGTCGTCGACGCCATCTGGACCAACTCGGTGCCGCTCAGGAACGGCGGCTGGTCGATGGGCCTGCAGACGGAGCCCGGCGACGACATCGAGGGCACGGGGACGGCGATCTATTTCGTGGACGAGCACGGCATCGACACCTTCGGGGTGCGCCTCACGGCCGGCCGCAACTTCGTGCCGTCCGAGATCGAATGGCACGAGGGCACGAGCCACCTGTGGCCGCCGGTGGGCATCGTCACCGCGGCCCTGGCGGAGACCCTGTTCCCGGACGCGCCGGACGCGGCCGTCGGCAAGACCGTCTACATCAGTGACGACCAGGCGGTGCAGATCGTCGGCGTGATCGACCGGCTGCAGGCGCCCTGGAACGGCTGGGAAGGCGTCGAGCGCACGATGCTCGTGCCCGCGTATCGCGAGGACAGCGGCTTCCGCTATGTCATCCGGACGGAGCCGGGTTACCGGGACGAGCTGATGCCGACCGTGGAGGAGATGCTGGCGGACTCGAACCGCGACCGCATCCTGCTCGGCATGCGGACCATGACGGAAACGCGCGAGCTCAGCTATCACGGCGACTCGGCGATGATCAAGCTGCTCGTGTTCATCGTGAGCCTGCTGACGATTATCACCGCGCTCGGCATCGTGGGACTGGCGAGCTTCAACGTCGCGCGGCGCACCAAGCAGATCGGCACGCGGCGCGCGCTCGGCGCCAGCCGCTTCGCCATCCTGCGCTACTTCCTGCTGGAGAATTTCCTGGTGAGCAGCGCAGGGATCGTTGCCGGCGCCGTGCTCGCCGTCGGCATGAACATCTGGATGGTGCAGGCCTTCGACCTCACGCCGCTGGCCTGGTACATGATCCCGGTGGCGATGGTCGTTCTCTGGCTCGTCGGCCAGGCGGCGGTCTACGGCCCGGCGCGGCGTGCGAGCCTGGTCCCGCCAGCAGTCGCGACCCGGGCGGTGTAGGTTCAGGTCGCGGTCGATTCCGCGATGCCGGCCGCCTCTTCCTCCGTCTCCTGCCGCCATTCGAAGACGTTCAGCTCGATGAACACGAAGGCGACGAGCCACAGGAAAGCGTCCCAGAAATCGATGAAGTCGCCCTTGACGCCCCAGTAGATCGCAGCGAGCAGCAGGATCGAATACAGGACGTACTTGGCGGCGTTACTCAGACGTAGCGCGGTGCCCGTCAGCCTCTCGCGCTCCTGGAGCCGCACGTCGACCTCCAGCAGCAGGACGACGAACAGCCAGACGCCCGAGTTGATGACGTCGACCCACGCGAGCCGGACGATGTCGGTGAGGCCGGCCTGGTCCACGACCGCCTTGAGGCCGCTCAGCTGGAAGAACGCCGAGGCGTCGCTGAAGCCGGCGCAGTTGGCGGCCGTGATCACCGCGTACTCGTCGAAGTCGATCGTGTAGGCCCAGTTGTCGGCGGCAAGCGTGCAAAGATCGTCGAGCCCGGCGAGCGGCGCGGCTTCGTAGAGGAACAGGAGCTTCGTGAGATACCCGTAGAACGCGTAGACGATGACCACGTAGCAGAGGGCGCGCAGCGTGTGCATCGTCCGCAGTACCCGGGGCCGCACCTGCCGGTCGCTCAGGACGCTGGTCTGGAGCTCGAACATCAGGAGCAGGATCACCCACGCCGCCGTGTCGATGCTCGCGGCGAAGCCCTCGATGACGTCGTTCCACGCGATGCCGTCGGCGAACCGGTGGGCGGCCGCCGCCCATTCCTCCGCAAAGAACAGGTACACGTTGAGCGTCAGCAGCGCGTAGATCGTGTACTTGAAGGTCCGGAACAGTTTTTCGCGATTCGCCGTCAAGAGTGCAGGCGCGCGCTTGTTCTTTACCGCCAGATGCTGACACGCTCCTCGGGCGGCAGCCAGTGGCCGTCGCCTTCCCTGACGTCGTAGGTATCGTAGAACGCGTTCACGTTCGGCACGACGCCGTTGACGCGGAAGACCGCCGGGGAGTGCGGGTCGCTCTTGACGCGCAGCTCGATCGCCTCGTCGCGGTATTTCGAGCGCCAGACCTGTGCCATGCCGAGGAAGAAGCGCTCGTGGCCGGTCAGGCCGTCGATGACCGGTGGCTCGCTGCCGTCCAGTGACAGCTCGTAGGCCCGCAGCGCGATCGCGGCACCGCCGAGGTCGCCGATGTTCTCGCCGAGCGTCAGCTCGCCGTTGACGAAGAGCTCCGGCAGCGCCTCGAAGCCGCTGTACTGGTCGACCAGCGCCTGGGTCCGCTCCTCGAAGCGGCTCCGGTCGTCCTCGGTCCACCAGTTGGCCAGGTTGCCGTCGCCGTCGTACTTGCTGCCCTGGTCGTCAAAGCCGTGACCGATCTCGTGGCCGATCACGAGCCCGATGGCGCCGTAGTTGCGGGCGTCCTCGGCGTCCAGCACGAAGAAGGGCGGTTGCAGGATGGCGGCCGGGAACACGATCTCGTTCATGGGCGGGTTGTAGTAGGCGTTCACGGTCTGCGGCGACATGAACCATTCGCCCCGGTCCACCGGCTTGCCGAGCTTCTCGACCTCGCGGTAGTGATTCAGCACGCGGGCGCGCCGCACGTTGCCGACGAGGTCGTCCGGCGACACTTCAAGCCCGGAATAGTCCTTCCACTCGTCGGGATAGCCGATCTTCGGCGTGAACTTCGAGAGCTTCTCCAGCGCCTTCGCCTTCGTCTCCTCGCTCATCCACTCGAGATTCCGGATCGACTCCTCATAAGCGAGAATCAGGTTGTCCACCAGCCCGACCATGCGTTCCTTGGCCTCCGGCGGAAAGTGGCGCTCGACGTAGAGCTGGCCCAGCAGCTCGCCCAGGTTGCCGTTGATCGAGTTGATCGCGCGCTTCCAGCGCGGCTGCTGTTCCGTCTTGCCCTGCAGCGTGCGGCCGTAGAAATCGAAATGGGCCGCGGCGATCTCGTCCGACAGCAGCTCGGCGTAGCTCGTCAGCGCCTGCAGCCTCAGGAATTCCTTCCAGGTGCCGAGATCGACCGTGGGGAACAGCTCGTTCATGGCCTGCATGTAGGACGGCTGACTGACGATCACGTATTCCTGGCGGCCGGTGCCGAGGCCGTTGAAGTACGCGTCGAGGTCGAAGTTCGACAGCATCGATTCGAGCTCGGCGTCCATCACCTTGTTGTAACGCTTGTTCGCGTCGCGGTTCTCGACCTTGTCCCAGTGGTGCTCCGCAAGGCTCGTCTCGAGCGCCATGACACGCTCGGCCGCGCCCTCGCTGTCCGCGTACCCGGAAAGCGCCATCACCTTCTCGATGTACGCGGTGTACTGCTCGCGCAGCAGCGCCCCGCGCTCGGTGTCGTCGAAGTAATAATCACGATCCGGCAGGCCGAGACCGGACTGCCAGGTGATGACCACGTACCGGTCCGGCGCCTTGACGTCCTGGCCGATGAACAGGTTGAACGGCCCGGCGAGACCCAGCTCATTGCTGCTGCCGAAGAACGCGACGACTTCCTCGTGGCTGGACAGCGCGTCGATCCCGGCGAAGATGTCCTCGAGGGGCCTGACGCCCAGCTCGTTGACCCGCGCCTCGTCGAGCCAGGCGCTGTAGTAGGCGCCGATCTGCGCGGCGGCCTGGTCTTCGGCGTCCGCCGACACCTCCTCGACGATCGCGCGCAACTGGCTCAGGCCGTTGTCCCGCAGGATGTTGAACGAGCCCCACCCCGATTCGTCGGCGGGTATCTCGGTGTTCGCGACCCAGGTGCCGTTGGCGTAGGAGAAGAAATCGTCCTGCGGCCGGACGGCGGTGTCCATACCGGCGAAATCGATGCCCGATGCGAGCGTTGCGGCGGGGGCGGCGGCGTCGGCGGTCGGCGCGGGGTCACCGTTGCAGCCGGCGAGGAGCGCGGCCGCAGCAAGGGCGGTGCAGAGTCTGTACATGCTGGTTCCTGTCGTCGAGTCGTCAAAGGCGGCTCCAGGAGTCTGGCCGCCACTATCGGACAAGAATAACCGGCTGCAGGTTCAGCCGCCATCGCGGCCGCGCCGGAAGGGGCTTCAGGCGGACCGGGAGACCGGCACGGGCCCGGTCGGGTCCGACAACTGCTGCAGGATCCACTCGACGTAGCGCTGCTCCATGCGCTCCTGGCGCGAGAAGGGCCCCGGCCGGTAGTAGCGGGAGTTCACGCCCTTCCAGTTGTTGACGATGATCGACTTGTCGGCCTGCGTGGTGACGTCCCAGAGCCAGATGAGCTCGTCGACGTCGTAGTCCTTGCCCTCGACCGCGTCGCCGCGCACGAACCAGTAGATCTCGCAGACGCAGCTGGCGTGGTCGACCGGCTTGAAGACGTAGCCGACGACGTGGTCGCTGTAGGCCAGCAGGAACGAGAAGGGGCCGAAGGTGAAGTCCGAGGCGCCGCCGTCGTAGTCCTTCAGGTCGCCGAGCAGGGGCGCCACGGGCTCGCCGTCGCGGCTGCCGGTCTTGTAGCCCTCGAACAGGGCCGTCCGGCTGTAGCCGTAGCCCTGCTCGCCGGGCCGGGCGTGGGTATCGACGTAGTCGAGCTCGATGTCCCGCAGGCCGCAGGCAGCGAACCGCTCCCGCATCTTCTCCTGCAGGCGGTCGCGCCGGGAGCCCTCGAGCGTCAGCGTGTGCATGCGCGCATAGTCGGGATGCGCCGTGGAACAGTGATAGCACTCCTGGTAGTTCTCGATCGCCAGTTTCCAGTTCGCCGGGATCTCGTAGGTCCTGCTGGCCGCGACCTTGAGGTCCTCGAAGCCGAACATGGCCAGCGGCTCGGCGAGGTCGCGCTTCGCCCCCTCGAGCGACGGCGGGTCGTCGGTGAACGCCAGGAAGATCAGCCCGCCGAGTATCTCCAGGGAAACGGGCAGCAGCCCGTGCTGCTTCTTGTCGAAGCCGGGCGGCATGGAACGGGCCGCCGTAAGCCGGCCGTCGATGTCGTACATCCAGCCGTGATAGGGACACTCGAACTTGCGCGCCGAGCCCTGCTCCTGCAGGCAGACCAGCGATCCGCGGTGCCGGCAGACGTTGGCGAATGCCTTCACGTTGCCGTCCGAGCCGCGGACGACGATGGCGGACTCCCGGCCCATCCGGCTCACGAAGAAGTCGCCGTTCTGCGGGATCCGGGAAACGTGGCCCGCCAGATACCAGTTCCGGGTGATGATGCGGTCGAGCTCGAGCTCGTACACGGCCGGGTCGGTATAGAACCGCTGCGCCAGCGGCGTGCCCGGCCGCTGGGCGGCTATGAGTTCCGCGATGCTTCCGTCTTTCCGCATGTCCCGTCGTCCCGTGAATGCAAAAAATACGATATCACAGCCACAATCGGGCGAAATCCGTGCAGCCACCATCTGAAACCGGCAAAAACGGCGCCGTTTTGGGCGATTTGCGACCAGCCTGCGGAATATCAAGCGAAGCGGCGGTCACGGACGCATCCGCCGCCCGCAACGGCGCGCTGAGGGCGGGAGGCCAATGGCCAATGGCCTTACTTAAGGCTGTGACCGCTCCGGAGCGGTTCCGGCATCGCCTGCGGTGCGCGCGTAGTCCAGCGCCAGTCCCGTCATTGCGCGCACGCCGACGATCAGGGCGTCCTCGTTGACGTAGAAGTGCGGCGAGTGGTTGGCTGCCGCCTGGCCGGCAGCGACGCCTTCCTTGTTGATGCCGAGCATCAGGTAGAGGCCCGGGATCCGCTTCTGGAAGTACGAGAAATCCTCGGCGCCGGTGATCAGCGGATGCTCGGCGACGCTGTCCGGGCCTGCCGCCCATTCGAGCGTCGGCATCATGCGCGCCAGCAATTCGGGATCGTTCCCCGTGACCGGCGCGTACGGAGCGATGGTCACCGTCGATTCGGCGTCGTTCGATTCGGCAATCAGGCTGACCGTCTTGCGAAGCCTGGCGTGCAGCTCCTCACGGACGCCCTCGTCGAAGGTCCGGATCGTGCCCTGCATCTGCACGTCGTCGGGGATGATGTTGCCCCGCACGCCGCCCTCGATGTTGCCGATCGTGATGACGGCGGGGCCCTTCGTGATGTCCAGGTGGCGGCTCGGTATCGCCTGCAGCGCCATGATGATTTGCGATGAGACGTAAATCGGATCCACACCCATCCACGGGGCGGAGCCGTGCGTCTGCCGCCCGCGGATGTCGATCCGCAGGTTGTCGGCCGCGGCCATGAAGCTGCCCGGCCGATAGGCGATCGTCCCCGGCGGCACCGGCCAGACGTGCATGCCGAAGATCGCCTCCGGGGCATCCGGCCCGTCGAGCACGCCCTGGTCGATCATCAGCGCGGCGCCGCCTTCCTCGCCGTCCGGCGCGCCTTCCTCCGCCGGCTGAAAGAAGAATTTGACGGTGCCGGCCAGCTGCTCCCGGTTGTTCGCCAGGACTTCGGCGGCCCCCATCAGCATCGCGACGT
>CAZTAE010000027.1:0-19396 GCA_964611535.1 uncultured Woeseiaceae bacterium | reverse complement strand
CGACCGCCAACGTCGGCGCTACAATCATGGGACGCAACATGTTCGGTGGCCATCCGGGCCCGTGGGACGAGGAGAAGCCGTGGACCGGTTGGTGGGGCGGGAACCCGCCGTTTCACCATCCCGTATTGGTGCTCACCCACCACGCACGCGAGCCGCTGGCAATGGACGGCGGAACGACCTTCACGTTCGTGACCGATGGAATCGAGTCGGCGCTCGAGCAAGCGCGACGCGCGGCCGGCGGCAAGGATGTGGCACTTGCCGGCGGCGCCCGGACGGCACGACAGTACCTGGCCGCGGGCCTTGTCGACGAGATGCACCTGAACCTCGTACCGGTTCTGCTGGGCGATGGCGCACGGCTGTTCGAGAATGCGGGCGACGAGCTTCACGGACTCGAACTCGCCGGTACGATCGCGACCTCGAAGGTGGTCCATCTGAAATTCGACCGCTGAGACGCCGTCTCAGGCAGCCGCCCGGCAATACTTATAGACGGATTAAGCCGGCAAAAAACGCAGATTTTGCGCAAGACGTCATCGCCGTCCTGTGCACCGCGGCCTCAGGTGCCCGACAGCGTACGCGTCGCGTAGATCGAAATGAGGCCGATCGCGAGGAATACCGGCCAAGCCAGGTGCCTGCCGCGGGAGCCGAACAGCGTGACCGCCGCGTGCACGAGAAAGACACCGCCGATGATCGCACCCAGGATAACGGCTGTCGGAGGCCGGTGCGCCAGCTGGATCAGGATTGCCGCGAAGCCCCACCACGCGAGCGTCGTCAGATGCCATGCGAACCGCATGGTGCGGACCGTGAAATCGGTGCTGCCGAAGAGCTTCGGGAGGTCCGGTCGCCGGAACAATCGCATAAGGATGTAGCGTTCGCCGAGGTACGAATGGGCGATGCCGAGGCCGACCGTCAGCGCCGCCGCGAAGTAGAGTGCGAGCTGCATGGGCGTCGCCGGTTCAGATCCAGACATCGTTCTTCGCCGTGCGCTCGCGTTCGGTGTCAGGCGTCGAAGCCATGACCGCCGACCGGTTCCGTCTCGAATCTGTCGTCGAAACCGGCGATCAGCGGCTTGCCGCGCCTGATGGCGTTTTGGACGGCGGGAAGGGACAGAGACGCTTCGTGACTCGATTGACTGTCCCATACCTCCGTAATCCAGATTGCGTTCGGATCGGTCGGGTCCTTCGCGATGACGTAACTGAGACAGCCGGGCATTTCCTCCACCCCGTCAACGAGGATGTCGATGAGCGTGTCCCGCTCTCCCGGCACGGCCCGCATCCTTCCGATCAACCCGTACATGCTGTTTTCTCCGGTCGCGCGCTTGCAGCCTGGTACGGCGGCAGCGATCGAAGCCGCGCTCAGGCTGGCGATGAATTCCCGGCGCAAGATCATCATGAGCACGGCATTATGGCAGGAAACCGGCCAGTGAGAGTCGGTTGCCCGGGTATCGGCCACACATCGAGTTGGAAGTCCTGCGCGGCGCACGACAGGCGGCGGTGCCTATCTCGAGCCCGATAAAGCCGCCCCGACACCCGTTGCGCCGGTCTCTTGCGCGACCAGCCAGTTCACGAGCTCGATCAGCTCGTCGGGGCCTCCTGCAGACTCGACGTGCAGTCGGTACTTGCCGTTGACGACGATCGACGGCGTGCGGTCAATACCACACGCCCTGATCCAGTGATCCGCACGCTTCATCTCCATGGCGACCTGGAACGACTCTGCGGCAGCCAGGAACTGCTCTTCCGTCACATCGCTGTTGCGGGCGCAGAATTTCGCTACGTCCTCGATGGTCGGCGGGGGATTTCTGAGCCTGCGAGTCCGCCGATCGACTACTGCCAGCTCGCCCGTCGTCCAGACTGCGTTGAACATTGGAACGTGAGTCTCTTCGCTCACGTTCAGCGCCCTGGCGGCGTAATAGGCGCGCTGGAACATCGGCCACTGTTGCGCGGGATTGAAGGATGCGGGCACGCGCGTGAGTTCGGCGTTGGGTGGCAGGCTCGACTCGAGTCTTTTCACGACAGGCAGGAACTGGTTGCACGCCGGGCAGCCATAAGAGAGGACTTCGGTCACCTCTACTTTGCCTTCGCCAACGGACGTTGGCTGCGACGGCGAAATGCGAAAGTAGTGGATTCCCTCTGCCCATTGCGGCGCCGCGTGCGCCTGTTCGGCCAGGCTGCTCGACGCGACGAAAATCAGCGCTGCAGCCAGAGCATATTCCTTCGCCTTCATCACTATCGACTCCTGTTCCCGGGCCCGTTCGTTCGAGTTCTATGCAGGACAGCGCCGTAAGGGCGCACCTGCCTTGGGACATGCAACCGGCAACGAAGTTCGTAGCCGGGCACAGCAAGCTGTGCCTCGTGTATGTCGAGTCGAAGGCGAAGACAGGAGGGGGCGGGGCAGGAGCCGCCTGCTGAACCCGCGCCCGCAGCGCGTGCGCCTGATGGGCAAGTCCTCCGTGTCGCCGTATACGACCGGCCGTGGCCAATCAAAACCGTCCGCCAAGCTCGTCGCTCCTTGACTGCGCACCAATGCGCTCGAACACGCGAGAATCGTGCCAGCTCCTGAAGGAGTAGCGTTATCGACCCGGTGATGCCGGTTGCACGTGCAGCGTGGTCGGTGCCGTGGTTGCGAATACGCCGTCGCTGTACATGGACTCCACTCTGGCAGGCAGCGCCATGAAATCGCCCGCGAATTTCGCCTGGGCGTAATAGGACACCCGGTGTTCTCCAGCCGGCAGCCATTCGGCATAGAAGCGGGATGCCACGTTGGACAGTGCCTGCCGATCGAAGGCGTGCCATCCCCGTGACCGCTCCGTTGCATCTCCGGGTATCGCCGGCGAAAGGGACGGGTCGACGGGCTCCAGGCCGGCGGGCGTGGGGTCGGCCATCGCCACGAACCGGCGCACGACCGGAGTGATGACGTCCAGATCGACCCGTACCCACTCTCCCTGCACAACGCCAATGCCCGCGTCGAGTTGCTTCCAGCCGTCCTCCTGGTAAACCGAATACGATCGCCGGATCCGGTAGCCGTGTGACTGCTCGACCTCCTTCGACAGGTCGACGTCGAAGCGGATGTTCACCGATGCATATCCGGAAGTGCCGCTCGTGAACGAAATGCCGACTTCGGAGCGCCGCTCGCTCAACGGTAGCGGCAGTGATTCTGAAGAACCGGTATCCTCGTGGATGTCGAGCTGGAGGGGCATTGGCTCCAGGCCGGGTGCCGTCACGCGGGCAGAAAGGCGCCCGCTTGGCGCCTCATAGGTACTTGCGTACTCCGTCAGAGCGGCGATGCAGACAGCGTTGGCATGTGTGTTGCCGAACCCGCTGTTCGAGTCCCGAAACTCGTATCCGCCTCTGACCAGTTTTGCGAGCTTGCGGGGCTCCGGCGCAAAGTCTCCCGAACCCTGAAGCGCATCCAGCACGGAACAGTAGAGCTCATTCCGGCTGCCGAACCGGTAGTCGCCGCCGGATATCTCGATCCTGTCGAAGGTTTCAACCAATCGCGCCTGCAATCTGCCCGAGAGGTCGGCCCGCAGTTCCCGCGGCGCGTCGAGATTGGTGGCGGCGATGAGCGCATAGGTCAGGCCATGGACGTCGAACCCGTCGACCTTCGATCGCAGATACTGCAAATGCCGGTCACCCTGATGCGCGGCGCCGAACGGCAGGGACGACAACGCAGCGAGTATGACAGGCATGTCCCTGTCGGCCGGGGTCTCCTGCGCGCCGTACCATGTGTTGCGATCTCGCAGTCCGAGATTGGCGCGTTGAGTGAGGTAATTGACGAGATGCCAGCGATATTCCGGAATGTCGAATCCCCGGCTTTCGATCCAGCTCAATGCGAGCAGCGTATAGGCCGAGAGGTAGTCGTCTGCGCGATCGTCGCGAGGTTCGAAATGGCTCATGCCGCCGCTGGTGGCCTGGAAATTCGAGCCCTGCAGGAGACGGTCGCGCATTTCGATTTTGCTTATTCGGTACGGACCGGCGTCTTCCCACGCGTTCGCGTACGCAGCCACGACCGCCCGGCTGAGGATCTGCTCCCAGCTATCGTGACGCGCCTGACTCATGTAATGAAACGCCTGTGACAAGTCACCGATGACGCTCTTTTCCAGTGTCACCCGCAAGCGAGGTGAGGTTTCGAGCACGTTGGCCGGCAGCTCGATCGGCTGCACGAACTTGCTGCCGGAAGACAGCGGGGCGGTCGATGTCCAGCTACGGGATTCGAGCGGCTCTCGAACAGGCGCGGTGATGATGAGGCCGTCCACGTCCTCGTTATCCCTGGCTGTCGCCGTGAGTCGAACTTCGTGGCCCGAAACGCGGCGAACTGCGGTGGACAAGGAGAACGCATGCATGCTGCTTAGGCTCGACGTTCGCGATTCTGCCGAAGCCTCGCCATTGCCGGGGTCCACCTCTACGGAAAGCGTGACGGTCGAGACATCGGGTTTACGGCTGAGCACGGCAGCGCTCGGCTGAATGGAATCCCCCGCGATGAGGCGGTCGGGCAGATCGGCCCGGACCTCGAGCGGCAGCGCAACGTCGAACGACGTCGAGCCGGCGAACAATTGTCCTTCGCGGTCGGCCCCGATAGCCACAACGCGCCATTTGCCGAGGTTGTCCGGGACCGTGAAGCTGACTTCGGCCTCGCCGCCCTCGGTGGTCACAACCGCAGGGTTGAAGTAAGCGGCCTCGACAAACTCGTGACGCAGGGATTGCTCATCGTCTCCGGGTATTGCCGCGGCCTGGCGTTGGGCTGAAACGCTCAAGTTGGCCAACGAAGCAGATGCCGCCAAATCCCCTGCACCGGATGCCGCCGGATCCCCTCCCGACAAATCTCCGGCATCCATGGCGCGACCGAGCTGCCACCATCGGAAACGGCTCCATACCTCGAGCAGCCCGGCAAAGCCCGGACCCTGTGGGTCGAACAGCCGGTCGACGCCGGGAACCAGATTCAGAACAGCCTCGTCGATCACGGCCACGGCGATCTGTGTCTTTCCAGCCGCGGTGGAGTTGAGCGTCAATCGGACCTGCCCGCCGGCCTTGTAGATTTCGCGATCAGGCCGAACAGCGAGTCCGGGAACCGCCGCTGCGGACCGGACCTTTACCGGAAGCGATCCTGTTGCCGTGCCTCCACCGGAGCCGACCGGCCTTGCTATCGCCGTGATCGTGAACCCCGGCGCGTGCCTTTCGGTGAGGGGAATGCGAATCCTGTTCTCTCCCCCGGGCAGGATCTCGCGCCACTGCTCGAACACGATGTTTCTGTGCAGGGCGAAGAGCACGGACGCGTTGTCGTACGGCACGTCCACGACCAGTTCCGCGACATCATTGACCTTTAGCGTCCCGGTCGTCGGCTGGAGCCTCACCTGGTCAGCTCCTTTCCCGTACCAGCGCATTTGCGCCGAGCTGTAGACGGATATGTCCCGCTGCACCTGCAGGATTTCCTCATCGCCGCGCATCAGCCGCGCCCTGACGAGCGCACGTCCGGTCCTCGTCGGTATCAGGTCGCAGGACGCCGTCTCCAGAGTCCGTACCTCGACGGTGCACTCGTCGGCCACCTCGGGCGGCCGCGGAGTTCTCGTGCGGTAGGAGTCGTCCGGATATTCCATTGACTGCTTGACGTACAGCCCTTCATCGCCTTGGTCCCGCAGGTCCACCAGGATAATGCCGGCTTCGTAGGCCTCTCCGCGCCGGGCGGCTTCTCGGCCCTGCCGGAGTCCCAGAAGATACGGTTGCTGCACGTACTCGACGGTCTCCGGATTGCTGTAGGCCCATCCTGCCCCGTCATGACGCGCTCCCACGATGACCGTTGCGGTGCCGCTCTCGGGGCTGTCCGGCGGTAGCGGAAAGGAGCCGGTGAGCCGCCCATGTTCGTCAAACCCGGCATCCACCACGGACCGGGCACCTTCGTGCCGGGACCAGTACGTGTATTTCGACCCGAACCAGTAGTCCTCCAGCAGGGCGTCCGGCACCGGCGGAGATTCCACCCGGGACTCGATGAATACCTGCCCATCTGCATTCTCGAGTGCTCCACCGGCGAAATACTCTGCCGATGCGTCGATGCGAACCGGATGGTCCCCCAGGACACGGTGGCGCTCGAGCGTCAGCCCCACCTTGTGCGGTTTGGGCTTGTAGGTTGCCACACGGAAACTCAGTGCCGGCAGTCCGCCGGATCCGGCATCGACGGATACGCCGTATTCGCCGTCCGTCGCAGCCTCCGGTAACCGGACCGTCGCCTCGAACGCGCCGTACTCATCAAGCTCTACGGATCTGCCGGCACAGAGGTCGTTCGGGTATGCTACACAATGCAATTTCCAATCCTTGCTCCGCCCGGGAAGCACCAGCCGGTTGTCATCACGAATCCGCACGTATCCCTTTATCCGTACGTTCTCCCCACTGCGATAAAGCGGTTTATCCGTGATGCCCCAGGTGATGACCGCGCCTTCGCCGACGTAGCCCCACGGGCGGTCGTGGTGAACGCTTCGACTGTAGAGAGGGGCTTCGCTGACGCGGTGCATGAATTGCCAGGCATCGATTGGCAACACGACGACGGTATCGCCCTTCGTGACACGCACCATTGACGGGTACACGTCGTCCGGTGCGCCTGGTGTCGGGACAATCTCCGCGAAGCCGTGCGCATCCGTTCGCGCCGTGCCGAGTACCTTTCCCGCCCGATAGGCGGCGGCAAGAGACATACCCGTTTCGCTTTCGTCGCCCGGCCGTTCCAGTAGCTGGACCGTGGCTCCGGAAACTGCCTCACCCGTTTCCAGCTCGCTGACCCAGATCGAGTGCCGCTGCCGTAGTCCCAGGCCCTTCGCGGCGACTATTACATCCCACGGCGACAGTATCGCGCCCGCCGACCGCGCATATTGCAGCGGAAAGCCACGGAGAACGTGCTTGTTGGCCAGTGCGCGAGGCGTAATCGCAATCTCACCGACGAGTACACCCCAGGGCTTGCCAAGCTCTTCCTCGATTCCGAGAACCGCCTCGCCGCGCTCGTTCACGCCCGGCGACACGGTGTCAAGAGTCAGCGACAAAACGCCTGGTGGCTGGTCTCTGTGCAGGTTGGCAGCAATCGCGTCGGTGTTGACGGTCGTAAACGCGACCCCTTCGCCCGAGCCGCTGCCAATCACCTGCAGTCCGGGATAGCTGAGGAATGCCGGCACAAAATTTCGAGTGGGGAAGGTAGCCGTGGCGGGTTCGAGAGCGCGGGCGAATCGGTCCTTGATCGCGGCAGGCAGCTCGACACTGTTCGATTCGCCGGCGGGAAACCCGCTGAGGCGAAGGCCATATATCATTTTCCGCGCCTGATAGTGGGTCAGGTCCGGGTGCTCGAGAGGCAGCGGGTGGGTTTCCAGCGTGCCCGCAATCCGGGGCGCGAGCCCGGCCTCCGTCAGAATGCCGTAGAGCCCGCGTATCTCCGGCTCGGCCGAGAACAGCAAAGAGACGGGCTGTTCCGGCGCACACTCCGGCTGGGGAGGGATCCTGACCGGGTGTCGGTCCCAATAACTGCGATCCGCGTGTGGCCCGCAACCGACACCCAGAAACCCGAAATCTGCGTGCGTGCGGAAAGATCCCGCATCGTGGGCCGTCCCCGCCAATCCGGAATCGACACCGGCCAGTCCCCCTCCGACGCGGATCACGTAAGCCGTGTCCGGAGCCAGGGCAGAACGCGGCCTGATCGCGAACTGGCGATCCTCTGACAGATACTCGACAGGGTCAGGATCCGGTCTCACCGCTACACGCACTGAAGGCACCCGTTGCCCAGCGCGTTCCAACGGTTCCAGAGTGATTCGGCGCTCCAGTTCTCGTGCGGACACCGGGACGTTGGCATGGACGTAGATCACAGGCGACGTGGGCCCGTCCCAGTCGATGTTCGAGTAGGTGATGGTCGGCCTGTCTGTCTCGAAGTCCAGGCGGAATGGAGGAATTGCCGTCCCCGAGATCGCGGTCAGGCCCTTGTCGATAACGAGCGCGTATCGCTCCGCCATCGGCAAGTAGTCGTCCTGGCCCAGGAGGCAGGTCACTGTGCGCGGGCCTCGCCAACCCCAGTCGCAGCCGCCGTGCCCTTCGAGTCTCACGGGGAATCCGGCATGCCCGCCCCCCAGCGGGATCATGTCCTCGGCGAAGGTGATGTGGATTGCGGTTTCGCCGAGCTCCGTGCTTATGCGTATGCTGGCGATGCCATCAGACGGACGAATGCGCTCTATCGGTTCCGCGTGGGCTACGGCAGACAGCAACGCCGTGAGCAGAGCAGGCATTGCGGCGAAACTACGCATGGGACCTCTCTCGGGAAAGCCGTCTTGAGGAATCCGTCAGGGAGTCGATTATACCTAGAAGCGACAAGTGTGGGCGAGGCGGGGTTCCTGTACGCTCGGAAGCTAACCGGAAGTGCGCCCGGCGCATCCAAGGACCGATGGTGGCATCGATCGAGCCCGGCGGCAGGCCGACCCAGGCGGATTTCCATGACGCGATCTCGCGTCGGTCGGACCGCTGGTTCGCGGCGTGCCTCAGGATTACGCGAAACCCCCACCTGGCCGAGGATGCGGTCCAGGAGGCGCTACTCTGCGCGTGGAACAAACGCGACCAGTTCCAGCGGACCGCGAGCCTCGAGACCTGGATCCACAGCATCGCCGTCAATGCCGCACTTCAGCTCCTGAGGAAGGAGCACCCGGGCCGGTTCCAGGCGCTCACGATAGAGACGGTCGATGCGGCGGATTCGCCCGAGCAGGACGTCCGGGACGAGGAGGTCGGCGCGGTCCTGACGGCCGCCTTGAAACACCTGAGCGATGCGGAGCGCGTGTGCTTCGTGCTGAAGCACATCGAACAGTGGCGGCTCAAAGAGATCGCCGACGAGCTGGGCACCGACGTCGGCCCCGTCAAGCAGGCGCTATTCCGCGCGGTGAAAAAGTTGCGCGCAAGGGTGCCGGATATGCGGAGCGTGTAAGCATGAACGACGATACGCTGATCCTGTATTACTACGGCGACGGCCTGAGCGACGCCGAGCGAGCCGCGGTCGAGGCGGCGCTCGAGAACGACGCATCGCTGCGGGAGCAGTACCGCGCGCTGTGCCGTTCGCTGGACCGGTTCAACGAGCCGCCCCCCGAGCGCGCGCCGGCGCACATGGTGTCGCGCTGGCACGGCGGCATCGAGCGCGCCGCGGCCGGCGGGCGCAGCGGGGATGCATCCAGCGGCAGAGGCTGGCATATCCCGTCCTTCGGCTGGGGTGCGCTGGCCGCCTCGCTGGTGGCCGCGGTTGTCGCCATCGGCGTCTACTTCGGCGACGAGGCGATGCCCGTGCCGTTCATCGCCGACAGCGCCGAGCGTCCCGGCCTCGACGACCGCCCGCCGGGGCAGGTGGCGACGCCGGTGTCCTTCTCCCGTGGGCTACAGGTCCACCTGCGCGAGAGCCGCGAGGACATCCTGCGCCTGGCGCCTGACGGCAATGGGGACCGGACGATGCTGGTCATGGACATCGTCCGCCAGAACCGGGTGTTCGAGCGTGCCGCGCGGAAACACGACGCGGGGGACGTTGCCCGCGTCTTGCGCGCGTTCGAGCCGGTCCTGCTGCGCCTCGCCAGCGAGGACACCGGCGCCGAGGATGCCGCCGCATTGCGGGCCAAGCTCGGATTCGAGCTGAAAGTGATGCTAACCAAAATGGAGCAGAACGAATCTGATGACACAGATTCCATCTAGTCGAAGGATCCCCTATGGACACGCTTTGCAGACTCGCCACGGTATGGCTGTTCCTTGCCAGCGCAGTCACCCTCGCGCAGACGGAGAACGTCGCGGCGGTCGATGAGTCGGAGGAGCTCAAGCTTGCGGCAGTCGAGGCGCTCATCAGCGCGCCGCCGGATAAGGCCCTGCCGATCCTGGCGAAGGTCCTGGAAGGCAACGGCAGCGACGAGCTGAAGGAGCGGGCGCTGTTCGTCCTCGGCCAGCTTGACCTGCCCGAGGCGCAGACCCTGCTCGCCGAAACCGCCCATTCCGCCGACAGTCCCTTGCGTTACGAAGCCATCCGCATGATCGGCATCGGGGGCTCTCCCGAGGCGCTGGCGGGGCTGTCGGAGTTGTATGCCGGCGGCGACCGCGCGACCAAAAAAGCCGTACTCGAAGCCTACCTGATCGCCGACGAGAAGGATGCCGTTTACCGGATAGCGGCGAATGCGCAGGAACCGGAAGAGTTCGAGGCCGCGGTGGAAATCCTCGGGGCGATGGGTGCGTTGGAGCAGCTGCGTGCGCTGCGAGATCGCCGCGACATGTCGGAGGTTCTCATCGAGGCTTACGCGGTTGCCGGCGACACCGATTCGCTGCGGGAGCTCGCGATGGACGGCAGCGATCCCGAACGCCAGGCGCAAGCCATTCAGGGGCTCGGCATCGCCGGTGGCGATCCCGAAATCCTCCTCGACATCTATCGCAGCACGGATTCGCCGACAGTCAGGGACGCCGTCCGCGAGGGTCTCCTGATCGGCGGCCACGACCAGGCCATGCTGGAACTGTTTCGCGAGAGCCGGGACAGCGCGGAAAAGCGGGAATTGCTCGAAACGCTGGTCATCATGGACAGCGAAGCCGTGTGGGACGTCATCGGCTCGACGCTGGAGAACGGCCAATGAGGCGCGTCGGCCGTGAGTCCGAGTCCGGGCCGTCAGGCCGCCGAGGAAACCAGCGATTCCGGTAGTCCTTCTCGATCAACCGCGCGAGGGATCACCGGCGGTGCCGGCATTGATTGATTCGCCCGTTCGAATCTGCTCTCCTTGAGCATCCGACATTCCGCTTCTTCCTGCACGCTCGCTCCTGCAACGACGGTGGCGTAAAGGAAATGGCGACGGACGAGGTCGATTTGGCTGCCGCTGACGAGAAGAGCTTGAAGAAGGGCGAGTACCTCACGACGCTGGCCCGCGGCCTCTCCGTCCTTCGGTCCTTCACCAAGGAGCGGCCGGAAATGACCTTGAGCGAGGTGGCCGTGGTGACCGGCCTCAGCCCGGCGGTCGCCAGGCGCTGCCTCAACACCCTCGTGGACCTGGGCTACGTCGGCAGGAAGGGCAAGCTGTTTCTGCTGACGCCGGAAGTGATGGGCTTCGCTTCGGCCTTCCTGGAATCCATGAACCTCGAAGAGGTGGTCCGGCCGTACCTGCAGGAGGTGCGGGACATCACGGGCGACAGTTCCTCGCTGGCCGTGCTCTCGCATTTCGATATCCTGTACCTGGTGCACGTCTCCACGAACCGCATGGTTCGGCTCGTGGCGGGATTCGGCACTCGCTTTCCGGCCTATCCGACGTCGCTGGGACGCGTGCTTCTGGCGCACCAGCCGGAGCCGTTCCTGGAGAAGTACCTCGGCGAGGTGAAGATGCACAAGCTCACGGACAAGACCGTGACCTCGGTGACCCAGCTCCGCCGCATCCTGAACCGGTGCAAGCGCGAGGGGCATGCCTCGATCCAGGACGAGCTCGACTACGGCATCGTGTCCGTCGCCGTGCCGGTCTTCGGCACCGACGGCAGGATCCTCGCGGCGATCAACTGCTCGACCGCCACCACGCGCGTCAACCAGGCGGAGATGGTGGAGACCCGGCTGCCGCGGCTGCTGGCTGCCGCGAAGAACATCGAGATCGAGCTCCGGCGCTACCCGATCCTCGTCCATTCGATCAAGAGCGTCAGTTCCTGACCGACCCGCCGGAAGCGGGGTCTTCCCGCCGCGCATCGTCGCCGACACCTGCGCAGAAGTCCGCGACGTGCCGGTTGTACGCGGGCGCCTCGGTGAGGTTGCTCAGGTGGCCGCTGTCCTCGAAGACGATTTGCCGGGCGCGAGGCATCGCCTCGAGCAGCCTCCGCGCATGCTCGTGTCGCGTCGCGGTGTCGCGTGCGCCGGTGAGGATCAGACAGGGCACGTCGAGCCGTGAAAGCATACCGAGCACATCATGGGGGAAGGCGCTCCGCGCCGGCGAATAGTCCCGCAGGTCTTTGCCCCCGTAACCCGCGACAATTTCCTCGACCAGGCGACGCGACACTGCGTGTTCGGGATCGAGCGCCATCATCGGGTGCGCGAGCCAGCGCCTGCGGACCTCGTCGATTCGTCCGGCGCGGGCCAGCTGTGCGAATTCCTCCATCGGAATCCGCTCGAATTCCGGCTCGTCGACGGAGACCCCGTCGATCACCGGCGCCTGCAGGATCAGCGATCGAATGCGCGAGGGCCGCGTGACGGCAAATCGCAAGGCGATCCGTGCCCCCTGCGACATGCCGAGCAGGTGTACCGCCTCGAGCCCGAGCGCCTCGATGATCCTGTCGATGTCGTCGAGCTCCCGGCCGAGATCGGGAGGCGCCGCCGATCGGCCGAAGCCGCGACGATCGAACAGGACGAGGCGAAAGGACCGCCCGAGGTAGCGAACCTGCGGCTCGAATATCCGGTGGTCCAGCGGCCAGCCGTGGAGCAGCAGGATCGGCGAGCCCCGGCCCGCGGTCTCCACGGAGAGCTTGCCGCCGTCGACGTCGACCCACATCGCCGGGCGGTCAGTCCGGCGCTTCGACGGCCGACCTGGCGGCCAGCCAGAGGTCGTCCGCGACCGGGGCGTCCATCTCCTCGAGCAGGTGGCCGACCAGGCCGGCGCAGCGTGCCGTCAGCACGATCCCCCGCATCATGCGGGCGGGTATCTCCGCTTCGCCGAGCACCGCGGCGATGGCCGCGCTGACGTTCGTCACCAGCGGCTTCGCCAGTTCCTCGCGAACAGTGTCGGCCACGATCTCCATCGCGCCGATGAAGGCCCCGCCGGCGCCGGCCTCCCTCGCGATGTCGAGGAGGCGCTCGACGCGCGGATCCCCGGCGTCGTGGATCGGATGCCCGAAGCCCGGCACCGGCCGGCGCGCCCTTCGGAAGGCGGAGACCTCCTCGCGGGCTCTCGCCGCGCGTTCCGCAACCGGCGCCGCGACGATGCGTTCCAGCATGCCCCCGCACTCCGCGGCCGTGCCGGCATAACGGTCCCCGACTCCCAGCAGGCCGGCCGCGACCGCTCCCTGGAACGATTCCGGCGCGCCGCTGTGCGTCAGGCGCGTGACGACGACGGACGGGACCAGCCCGTGCTCCATGATGGTGACCAGCACCGTATCGACAATGCGGCTTTGCAGCGGGGTAGGTTCCCGGCCGAGCGCCTGCAGGATCAGCAGGTCGGCGAACGAGTAGTGGCCCATGATCTCGTCGGTCAGGCTCCGGCCCCGTATCAGTATGCGGTCGGCATCGGATTGACAGATCCCGGTAGCGGCGCGCGTCTTTTTCCTGTCAGCCATGGAAGCTTTCCCTCACTCGGCGTTTTTCGCTAAACGAATTTGATTTCGCTAGTCGAAAATCATAGCATGCGGTCGACGGCTGATGCAGCGGACAGGGGGGCGACAATGAACGTTCCGATCAAGGCCATTCTGCTTTCGGTAGGTACGGCGCTCGCGGCGACCGACGCTCTGGCACAGGCGTCGACGCTCGAGGAGATCGTGGTGACGGCGCGCAAGCGGGCCGAGACGCTGGAGGAGAGCCCGGTGTCGGTTCGGGCGTTCACGGAGGCCGAGATCGTTTCAGCCGGAATCGACACGCCGCACGATTTCATCGGGCTGACACCGAACGTGACGCTGGTGCAGACGCAGAACGCCGGAAATTCCTTCATCAACGTGCGCGGCATTTCGCAGGCCAGGAACAGCGAAATGTCCGTGGCGGTGCTGGTGGATGGCGTGCTGATGCCGAATCCGGCGCAGTTCAACCAGCAGTTGTTCGACATCGAGCAGATCGAGGTGCTGCGGGGTCCTCAGGGAGCGCTGTACGGACGGAACGCGATCGGCGGCGCGATCACGATCGTCACGAAGCAGCCCACCGACGAGCTGGCCGGCAACATCGAGCTGGGTGCCGACTCCGGCCCGGGCTACACGCTCCGGGGCACGGTCAGCGGTCCGCTGGCGGGCTCCGATACGTTGAAGTACCGCCTGTCCGGCTCCTACGTCGATACCGACGGTTACATCGACAACCCGTTTCTCGGCGAGGAGGCGGATCCGTACCGGGACGTGTCGGCCAGGCTGAAGCTGTTGTGGGAGCCGAGCGACTCGTTTTCGGCCGACCTGCGATTCAGCACCTCGGCCCTGGAAACGCAGGCGCTCTATTTCAATATTGCGGCTGAAGCCGACGATACGAGCCTGCCGGTCAGGGTCAACAATCCCGGCGTCAACGAGCGGGACCTGCTGACGTTCAGCCTGAAGCTCGAGTGGGTGGGGGACTACGGTTCCTTCACGTCGATTACAGCTTACGACGACCTCGAAGAACTGCTCACCGGCGACCAGTTCAGCTTCCTGCCCCGCGAAGAGTCGTTCCTGAATGTCGAAACGAGCGGCTTCGGCGATTTCATCCGGTTCCTGACCGGCGATGCCGTCGTGGACCTGAGCCAGACGCAGTTTCTCGAAACGGATTCCTGGAGCCAGGAATTCCGCTTCGCCTCCCCGACCGAACAGCGCTTCCGCTGGATACTGGGAGCGTACGGAATCGCAACCGATCGCTTCATTTCCACCGGCAACCAGATCGACCGGGGCAACGGCGTCTTCCCCGTCTTTCGCACGCCGCGGCCCTCGGTGTTCGTGGACCCGACCGACCCGAGCCCGCAGCTCGGCCTCCTGTCCGACGGGCAGGACAATTTCGCCTGGGCGGTATTCGGCGAGGCGGCGTACGACCTGAGCGACGCCTTCGAGGTCGCCGTCTCCCTGCGATACGACGAGGATACCCGCGAGAACACGACCCTGACCGAGCCGCCGCACGGCGATTTCACCGGAATTCAGATCGTGCCGGGAACGGTTCGCGAGGAGACCTGGAGCGACCTGCAGCCGAAAGTCACGCTGCGGTACACGCCGAACGACGACACCACGTTCTACGGCGGCTACAGCCGCGGTTTCCGCAGCGGCGGCTTCAATCAGACGGGGGTCGGCGAGGCGGTGCCGGAGCCGGGCATCGAGGACATCTTCGACGAGCAGACGGCGGACACCTACGAGGTCGGCGTGAAGTCGATCTTCGGCGGCGGCCGGATCTTCACTTCCCTGAGCGCCTACTACACCGACTTCGAAGGCGCTTACTTCTTCTTCTTCGACCCGGGCACGAGCACGCAGAACCTCGGCAGCATTCCGGAAGTCGAGTACATGGGCTTCGAGCTCGAGGGTAACGCCCAATTCACCGACTACCTGAACGGCTACTTCGGAATCGGCTATACCGACAGCGAGATCAAGGAAGCCGCCGATCCCGCCGATGTCGGCAACCAGGCGCCGCTGGTATCGGAATACACGCTCAACCTCGGTGGCGTCTTCCGCTACCCGCTGGACGCCTTCGGCGGGAGCACCGACGCCGTCATCCGGCTCGACTACCAGAAGATCGGCGATACCTGGTGGGACCCCGGCAACATCTCGGTGCGGAGTCCGGTGGATATCGTGGACGTCCGGATCGGACTGGAGGCCCAGGATAACTGGTCCCTGATGCTGTGGGCGAAAAACGCCACGGACGAGGAATACAATGCCGAGTTCTCGCCCGGTCCGGCGCCCGGCGCGCACTTCCTGTTCAAGGCGCCGCCGCGGCGATACGGAGTGAGCTTTATCAAACGTTTCTGATCGTGAACGGAGCGATCAGGGGAGGATACCGGTGAACGCGAAACCACATACTTCAGGACGGCTGCACCACAATGCCCACGTCACCACCGACATGGAAGCGGTGCGAAAATTCTACGAGGAGATCATCGGATTTCCGCTCGTAGCCACCTGGTGCGAGAAGGCGGACCTGTTCGGCAAGGAACGCACGTACATGCATTGCTTCTTCGAGATCGGCGGCGGTGAGTGCCTGGCGTTCTTCCAGTTCGCCGACCCGGCCGACCACGCCGAGTTCGGGCCCGAGCTGGCGCTCTCGCCGTTCCGGCACCTGGCGATGAAAGTCGACCAGGAAGCGCAGGACGGCATTCGTGACCGCCTTGCAGCCGCGGGATACGAGCCGCCCGATACCTACATCCTGAATCACGGCTACTGCTATTCGTTGTATGTGATGGATCCGGCGAAGCTGCTCATCGAGTTCACGGTCGATCACGAGGACGTCGACAAGATCAACGCGGATCAGCGCGGGAAGGCCCACAGCGAGCTGCAGAGGTGGCTCGCCGGCGATCACTCGCCGAACAACGAGGCTTTTCACCGTTAGCCTGAAGCGGCGGTCGTGCACCCACCGTCTCCGCTCCGGCCGGATCCGCCGGGCGCGGCGTTTGCCCGAAGGCACATGTTGAGAAGAGAGCACCGATCATGGGAGTGAAGATCTGCGTCGTCTACCACAGCGGCTACGGGCACACCGCGCGGCAGGCGGCGGCGGTGATCGAGGGCGTGCAAAGCGTGGAGGGCGTCGAGTGCCTGGACGTGCCGGTCGAGGAGCTGGGAGAAGCCGACAGCGAGACCTGGTCGCGGCTGGACGCGGCGGACGGGATGATCTTCGGTTCTCCGACCTACATGGGATCTCCGTCGGCGGGCATCAAGCAGTTCATGGAGATGAGCTCCTCGCGGTGGCTGGAGCAGAAGTGGGCAGACAAGGTCGCGGCCGGATTCACCAACTCCGGCTCGCACAACGGAGACAAGCAGAACACGCTGGTCGGTCTTGCGACTTTCGCGGCACAGCACGGCATGGTCTGGATCAATCTCAATATTCTGCCCGGAAACAACACCTCGTCCGGCACCGTCGACGACCTCAACCGGCTCGGCTCCTGCCTGGGGGCAATGGCGCAGTCGAACATCGACCAGGGACCGGAGCTGGTGCCGCCGGATTGCGACCTGGAGACGGCGCGGCGGCTCGGCCGCCGGGTTGCGGAGTGCACGCGACGGTGGGCGGGAAGGTGACGTGACGGCTCATGATATATGACGAAGCAGTCGAGACGCGTCCGGTCGAGGAGCAATTCGCGATCGACCGAAAGAGCTTTCGAAAGCAGATAGAGTACTTGTTCGCCAATTCGGCGTTCTACCAGAAGAAGCTCGGAGACGCGGGCTTCCGGAATGCCCGGGACGTCGGTGACCTCGACGACATCGCGGATCTGCCGTTCACCGAGAAGGACGAGCTCAGACGCACCCAGGCGGCAGTGCCGCCGTTCGGCGATCACCTGGCCTGCCGGCCGGAGATGCTGCAGCGCGTGTACAGCACCAGCGGCACGACAGGCGTGCCGTGCTACATCGGCCTGACCCGCAACGATCTCGACACCTACGCCACGAACGTGGCGCGAGGCTATACGGCCGCTGGCTTTTTCCCGGGTCAGCGGATCGTCGTCGGCTTCAATGCCGGTCCTTTCGTCGCTGGTGCGGTGTACCACGGGTTCGACAAGCTCGGCTGCACCGTGATCCCGGTCGGGACCGGCAATACGGAGCGACTGGTGGGAACGATCCAGCAGCTGGGTGCGACCGGCATCAGCTGCACGCCTTCCTACGGGCTCTACCTCATCGACTGGTGCCAGCAGCACGGCATCGACACCCGCACGCTGGGACTGACGAACATGATCACGGCGGGCGAGCCGGGCGGAGGGGATCCGTTGATCCGCGGCCGGATCGAGGAGGCATTCGGCTGCAAGGTGCGCGAGTCGATGGGCATCGGCGACATCACCCTGTCCGCCTGGGCGGAGGACGATGACGGCAACGGTATGCACTTCATGGCGCGCGGGTTCGTGCACGTCGAATTGATCGACCCCCAAAGCGGCGCGCCGAGGGAATGGGAGCACGAAGCCGAGGGCGAGCTCGTGTATACGGCACTGGAGCGCGATGCCATGCCGTTGCTGCGCTTCAGGAGCCGCGATCACGTCATCGTCAACATGCAGCCGAATCCCGTCGGCCGTACGGGCCCGCGCATCCGCTGCGTCGGACGCACGGACGACATGCTGATCGTGCGCGGAGTCAACCTCTTTCCGTCCGCCCTGCGCAGTATATTGAAGCAATTCATGCCGCACGTGTCGGGGATGCTGCAGGTGAGGCCGAAAGCGCCCGGCGTGCTGCAATCGCCGCCGCTGCCGGTGATCGTCGAGCTCGGGAAAGACTGCCCGACGGCCCCGGAAGGGCTGGGGCAGCGCATCGTGGACGAGATACGGTCGCGGCTCCTGGTTACGACCGAGATCGACCTCGTGCCTTACGGCACGCTGCCTCGCGAGACCTACAAATCGAAGCTGGTCGATTATTCGGACGTCGAGCCTCCGAAGACGGCTTCGGGATAGACGCATGACTCGAGAAATGCCGCTGTTTCCCTGCACGATCGTGGGCAGCTATCCGCAGCCAGAGTGGCTGATCGACCGGCACAAGCTGTCCCGGCAATTCCCGCCGCGGACGCGGGCGGCGGAACTGTGGCGCATCGACCCGGCCTTCCTGGCCGAAGCGCAGGACGACGCGACCCGGCTGGCGATTCTCGATCAGGAACGGGCCGGCCTCGACATCGTCTCCGACGGGGAGATTCGCCGGGAAAGCTATTCCAACCACTTTGCCACCGCGCTGGACGGCATCGATCTCGATAATCCGGGCAGGGCGCTCGATCGCAGCGGCGAGCCCGTTTTCGTGCCGAGGATCACAGGCCCCATTCGACGCCGCCATGCCGTCGGCGTCGGGAACGTGAAGTTTCTCCGCGAAAACTCGAGCCGCCGGATCAAGTTCACGGTTCCCGGTCCCTTCACCATGACCCAGCAGGCGCAGAACGATTTCTATGCGACGGAGCGGGAGGCGGCACTGGCGTACGCAGCCGCCGTCAACGAAGAAATCCGCGACCTGTTCGCGGCCGGCGCCGACGTGGTGCAGCTCGACGAGCCCTACATGCAGGCGAGACCGGAAAAGGCGAGGGAGTACGGGTTGGCCGCGCTGGAGCGGGCCCTGGAGGGCGTCACGGGCACAACCTGCGTGCACATCTGCTTCGGCTACGCGGCCCTGATCCACGAGCGGCCGGAAGGCTATTCATTCCTCCCGGAGCTCGCGCGCGCCCCCTGCAGCCAGGTGTCGATCGAGACCGGCCAGTCGAACCTCGACTGCAGCGTGCTGGAATCGCTACAGGACAAGGGCATCCTGCTGGGCGTGCTCGATCTCTCGAGCAACGACGTCGAATCGGTAGAGACGATAAAGGTCCGGGTGCGGCGGGGCCTCGAGCACCTGCCCGCCGAACGCGTCATCCTCGCGCCGGATTGCGGCATGAAGTATCTGTCGCGGGAAGCCGCTTTCGGCAAGCTCTCGGCGATGGTGCAGGCGGCGAGGGAGCTCCGCCAGGAGCACGCCACCCCGTAGGGGCCGTCATGCGGGCGACAGAAGCCCGCGGGTCGCCCGCACGGCGGGCTCCTACGTACCCCAGAGCCGGTCCGTCGCAATCCGCGCGCCCTGCGCCAGGGACGAGAGCTTCGCCCACGCGACGGCCGGATCGATCCCCTGCATGC
>CAZTAE010000026.1:0-19568 GCA_964611535.1 uncultured Woeseiaceae bacterium | reverse complement strand
CTCCTCGGGCATCGGGTCGGGCGTCAGGACGAGTCCCTCGGCCTCGACGGCGGATGCGACCCTGGAACCGAGCGTGGAGTGCCCGGCGCCGAAGGCGACGACGTCGGCCAGCGGAAACAGCAGGAGCGGCATGTCGAGGTTGATGTTGGCGACGATGGCGTCCGGCGGCACCGTCGGATAGTGCGCGAAGTAGTCCGACCCGAGGAGTCCGCGTTCCTCGGCGGTGACGGCGAGGAACAGGACGGACCTGCGCGGCGCTCGGTCCAGGCGGGCATACGCGCGGGCGGTCTCGAGCATCAACGCAATGCCCATTGCGTTGTCGTAGTACCCGTTGTAGATGTCGTCGCCGTCGACGGCTGCGCCCGTGCCGAGGTGATCGAGGTGCGCGGAATAGACGACGTACTCGTCGCGGAGCTCGGGGTCGCTGCCGCGCAGCATTCCGACGACGTTCGGGCTGGTGAGCTTCTCGTGCGCCGTCCTGCGCTCGAGCGTCGCCTCGACGCCAAGGGGCATGGACATCGGCCTGCCGTCATCCGCTGCGTCGAGCGCCTGCTCGAAGGTGAGCGGCGAGCCGGCGAAAAGCGCCGCGGCGCTCTTCGCGTCGAGTACCGCACGGCCCTCG
Organism: uncultured Woeseiaceae bacterium; assembly: GCA_964611535.1. Taxonomy (GTDB): domain Bacteria; phylum Pseudomonadota; class Gammaproteobacteria; order Steroidobacterales; family Woeseiaceae; genus IDS-8. Next base: position 18,946 of record CAZTAE010000026.1, on the reverse strand, counting down.
ATCTGCGGGTGATAGTCCTGCGCCTCGCCGGAGCGGTTTAGCCACGACATCCCGGGACGCATGCCGGCGTTGAGCACGAGCCGTTCCCAGGGAACGCGCTTCTGTCCCGTCCGCGAGCGCAGGCCGATCCAGCCGACCGCTCCGCGCGCGGCCATCTCTTCGGCCTTGGTCCGACCGGACGAGTACCACGCGCGCTCGTTGTGCGGGAAGCTCGCCGGCGCGCCGCCGAACACGGCCACGATCCTGCCCTCGACGTCGATGCCCTCGTAATCGGAGTAGCCGAGCTCGGGTGCATGGACGCCGAAGCCGGCATAGACGACTTCCGCGCGAACGGACGTTTCCGCGCGCATGTCGTCGCCGCCCATGACGTAGTCGTCCTTCCAGCGCAGCTCCTCATCCGCCCCGTCATGGTGCAGCGTGACGGCGGCGGCAGCCGGATCGATCCGCTTGCTGAGCAGCGGTACGTGCTGGTACCAGCCTTCCTCGCCGGCCGGAACGAGGCCGATCGCCTCGAAGCGGCCGGCGACGTAGGCGGCCGAGTCGTCGTACCCCTTCGTGCCGGTCATGCGGCCCTCGCGCTCGTCGGCGGCGAGATAGGCGAGATGCGCCTCGAGATGCTCGCGGCTTATCCCGGAGAGTGCCGCCTCCAGACTCTCATCCGCGGCCCGCGGTTCCGGCGCGGGTTCATTCGCCTCGCCGGCCGGTCCGGAGCAGGCGTTCGCGGCCAGGATTGCCGCCGCGAACGGCGCCAGCCTTCCGCGCGTGCGGCCGCGCCCCATGCCGCGGCGGCCGCTCACAGTTCCCTCAGCGCGGTAGCCACGGGAAGCCGCGCGGCGCGGATCGCGGGAAAGAGCCCGCCGATCGCGCCGATGACGAGTGCCGCGGCGAGCCCCTGCAGCAGCAGGTCGCCGGTCACCGCGAAGTCGAACACGACCTGGCTGAAGCTCGCGCCGTTCAGGGTCGAGACGCGGAAGCCGTTGAAGATGAGGTAGGCCGCAGCCGCGCCGACCAGGCCGCCGATCAGGGCGAGCAGGATGGACTCCAGCACGGTCGAGACCATGACCGGGAACGGCCCGAAACCGAGTGCTCGCAGCGTCGCAATCTCCTTGCCGCGAGCGGAAATGGACGAATACATCGAATTGAGTGCTCCGAATATCGCGCCTATCGCCATCAGGAATGCCAGCGGATAGCCGACGAGGCGGATGAATCGCGTCAGGCCCTCGGCCTGGCTCGAGTAATATGCGCGCTCCGACATCACGTCGACGTTGAGGCGAGGATCCGTGGACACGGCGTCCGACAGGACCTGCAGGGCCGCTTCGTCCTCTAGCCGCACCCGCACCGACTGGTAGCTGTTGCCGCGACGGTAGACATCCTGCAGCACGCGCACGTCCGTCCAGAGCTCCGACTCGGAGACGCTTCCGTTCGCCTCGAAGGCGCCCACGACCGTCCATTCGGACAGGCCGAACCGGATGGTTTCGCCGACGTCGAGTCCCATGAATTCCTGTTGTGCCGCTCGCCCGACCACCAGCTCGTTCCGCCCCGTCTCGAACATGCGGCCCTCGACGATCTCCACGTTGTCGCGTACCTCGAAAGCGGCCGGCTGCACACCGCGGAAGGGCACGTTCGCATCCGTAGCGCTGGATCGCATCCTGACGTCGACGATCACGTAGAGCTCCGCCGAAACGAGGGGGCTGCCACCCGGCTTCGCAATTCCCGGCGCATTGCCGATGATGGTGACCTCCTCGTTCGAGAGGCCGCTGTTCATTTCCGACGTCGCGCCGCTGCGCATGATGATGGCCGCGTCCTCCGCGCCGGCGGAGACCATGGTCCGCTCGAAACCCTTGGCCATCGAGAGGACCGCCGCCGCCACGAGCACCACGGCGGCGACGCCGATCACGATCACCAGCGAGGAGGCGATCCGTTGCGGAAGGTTGCGGACGTTGAGCCACGTGACTGCCGCGATCTGGTTGAGACTGCGCATGATGTTGTCCTAGCCGCGGGCGAGCGCGTCGACGATGGAAAGCCGCATGGCCTTGACCGCGGGGAATATGCCCGCGGCGATGCCGGTCACGACCATCAGGCCCACACCGGCCAGTGCGGCCTGTGGAGAAAGGAAGATGCCCGGGAGGAACGAGGCGAGATCCCGGGCAAGCCCCTGCACGAGCAGCCATCCCAGTGCCAGGCCGAGCAGGCCCCCGATCAGCATGATCAGGATCGACTCCGAGAGCACGATGCCCAGCACCGAGCGGCCCGTGAAGCCGACGGTCTTCAGCACGGCCAGTTCGGAGATTCGCTCCCGGACCGACTGCGACATCGTGTTGCCGGAGACCAGCAGCAGGGTGAAGAAGACGGCACCGAGGATCAGCGTGACGATGAGCGCGATGTTGCCGAACATCCTGGAGAACGACAGCGCGAACGCCGCCTCCGTACTGGTCTCCGTCTGGTTCGGCGAGTTGGCGAACTGCTCGTCGATCGCATTGGCGACCTCCACCGGATTCGCACCCTCCTCGGTGCGCAGGACGTACCAGCCGACCGTGCCCTGCCCGAATGCCCGGGCCTCCTCGAAGTACTCGTGATGAAACAGCATGAAGGCGGTGTTGCCGCGCGGATCGTCGGTGCTGATGATTCCCTCGAGCACGAACTCCCAGGTCTGCTCGCCGTTCTTGTTGGTCCAGATCGTCGTCTGCAGCGGGATGCGATCGCCGATCTCCCAGCCGTGCTCTTCGACGAGCTCGCGCCCGGCCACGATGCCGATGCGGTTGGCCACCCAGGCCTCGAACTGCTCCTCGGGCATGCTCAATTCCGGGTACATGTCGAAGTAGGCGCGGGGTTCCGTGGGAAACTGCGCGAATACCGGCGGCTCCTGGTAGTAGCCGCCAAACCAGGACGCGTGGGTGACCGCGGCCACGCCGGGCATGGCTGCAATGCGGTTCCTGTAGCTGATCGGCAGCGGGTTGATCAGCGAGATCTTGTCGATGACCACCAGCCGGTCGGCGGCCGCGACGTCGGCGCCGGCCCTGAACGCATAGCTGAACGCGGTCAGCAGCGAGAACAGGAGGAAGGCGATCATCACCGACAGGATCGTCAGCGACGTGCGGATCTTCTTCCGCCACGCGTTCTGCCAGACCAGGTAGAAGTACTTCATGCGGCCGCCCTGGCTTCGAGCTTGCCCTTGTCCATGTGGAGCGTGCGTCCCGCGTATTCGGCGGCCTGCGCATCGTGCGTCACCATCACGATCGTCTTGCCGTGCTCCCGGTTGAGAATCTGCAGCAGTTTCAGGATCTCGTCGGCAGTCGCCCGGTCGAGATCGCCCGTCGGCTCGTCGCACAACAGGATGGCGGGGTCGGAGACGATCGCGCGCGCGATCGCGACGCGCTGTTCCTGTCCGCCCGAGAGCTCGCGGGGGTAATGCCTGGCGCGGTCGGAAAGCCCCACGATGGAAAGCGCGATGTCGGCGCGCTTCGCTCGCTCCTTGCCGCTCAGGTTCGTCAGGAGCAACGGCAACTCGACATTGCGCCGGGCCGTCAGCACCGGCAGCAGATTATAGAACTGGAAGATGAAGCCGACGTGGGTGGAGCGCCAGCGGGAGAGCTGGCTGTTCGACATCGACGTCAGCTCGGCGCTGCCGACCGTCACGGTGCCGGCGGTGGGGCGATCCAGTCCGCCGAGAAGATTCAACAGCGTCGTCTTGCCGGAACCGGATGGCCCCATCAACGCGACGAAGTCGCCCCGCGGAATCTCGAGATCCAGGTCGTGCAGGACCTCCACGCGCTCCTTGCCCTTCTGATAGATCCGGCTGACGCCCTTCAGCTCCGCAAGTCTGTCCATCGCTTTCGCTCCCGTTGGTCCGATGTCCGCGGTTCAATTCACTCTTATTCGTTGTCCCGCCGTCAGCGGCTCGGCCGACGAGCGTACGACGCGGTCGCCCGCGGTCAGCCCGTCTAGCACCACGACCCTGCGCGCGTCGGCGCTGCCCGCTACGCGCACGCTACGCCGCTCGACGCTGTCGTTGTTGATACGCCAGACGAAATCTCCGGACTCGTCCGACCGCAGGGCCTCGCTCGATACCGTGACGCCCTCCGGCTCCTGCGGTGCCTCCGCCGGCGTTTCGCTGCCGAGAAACGCAACTTTCACGCCCATATCCCTGAGGATGCGCTCGTCGCGCTCGAGGAAGCCGATCCTCACGCGCACGGTCGCCTTCTGCCGGTCCGCCGTCGGCACGATCGCAATGACCTCGGCCGGTATGCGCCAGTCGGGGTACGCATCGAGTATCGCCGTCACGCGTTGCCCGGGCCTGACGCGGCCGATGTAGGCCTCGTTGACATCGACCTCGACTTCGAGCGAGTCCATGTCGACGATAGTGCAGATGCCGGTGCGGGTGTAGCCGCCGCCGGCCGAAATCGGCGAGATCATCTCGCCGGGCTGGGCGTCCTTGGACACGACCATGCCGGCGAAAGGCGCACGTATGGTCATGTCGTCGAGCGCATCGCGCGCGAGCTCGACGCTCCGCTCCGCGACCTGGACTTCTTCGCGGCCGACGGCGAGACGCGCCGCCAGCGCATCGTGATTCGCCTCGGCCGTGTCGACGCTGGCGACGCTGGTCAGTCCCCGTTCGGCAAGATCCCTGAGACGGCTCCGCTCGAGCTTCGCTACGTGGAGCCGAGCCTCGATCTCCCGCAGCGCGGCTCTCGCCGATTCCACTCGCGCCACGTTCAGCGCCAGCTGCGCTCTCTGCGTGGTGTCGTCCAGCTGCGCGACGATCTGGCCCTCGTCCACGCGCATGCCTTCCTCGACCAGCACCTCGGCGACCTTGCCGGTGACTTCGGCGGATACCGTCGCCTGGCGCCGCGCGGTGACATAGCCGGAAGCGTCCAGCACCGTCGCCGAGTCGGCGAGCGCAGCGGGGCCCTGCACCGTTTCGACTTCCACGCGTATCGGGTCCGGGGTAGCACGCGCGGCCAGCCACCAGGCGAGGACACCGCCGGCAACGAGAAGGGCGAGCACCATCCACAGCCAGCCGCGCGACGAGGCGGCGGGCGCGGTACGGTCGATCTTCAGTTCGCTGATCCGATCTGACGGATCTGCCATCGTTGTATCGCTTCGCTGCCCTTGCACCGACCGCGCATCCTATCAGAAGCGCCTTCTGGATTTTGCCATTTTGCGGGCGTAGGCTAATTCGCCTGCACGCGTGAAGGGAGATCGGAATGACAGGGAGACGCGGGGCTTGCTTCGCTCTGCTGGCCGGTATCGGACTCGCCGGCGGTTGCGGCGAAGAGCTGGCGGAGCGGGAGGCCGAACGTCCTGCGTCCCCTGTGCCGGTATGCGAGCTGATAGACGCGAGCGATCTGCAACAGATTTTCGTCGATGAGCTGACGCTGGACGTGGAGGCTTCGACCGCGGACTCCTGTGCCTGGAAGGACGCGGAAACCGGTGAAGCATTTCTGGAATACGAGGTGCTGCCTTACAGCGAGGACCTCCACGCCCGTGTACAGGCATTGCGCGCGGAACAGGATGGCGAGACGGAGCAGACCAACGTTCGTACCGTGAAAGGCATCGGGGATGCGGCGATCTGGACCGATCTCGGCCTGTTCGTCAATCGAAACGGGCGAACGCTCCGTATTGCGCCGGCGGACCCGGACGGCGATCGTGCGCCGTACCAGGAGCTCGCGCGGCTCCTCCTGACGCGTATGGAAGCGGGTTAGGCCGTGCCGACGGCGGGCGGCGGGCGGGACAGCGGCTCCCGGCCCGCACGCCGGACGATCGCGCCGGTGCTTGCGGGCGCCGCCGGGTCGGCGGCATGAATGCCGGGGAAGGAGACAGCGGCGAGAATCGCACGCGCAACGGCCTCGTCGCGGCGCTCCTCGCCTACACGTCGTGGGGCTTCCTGCCGATCTACTTCAAGGTCACCGCCGCCGTCCCGGCGCTGGAGGTGCTCGCCCACCGCGTGGTGTGGGCCGTACCGGTGGGCGCGCTCGTCGTTCTGTTTCGGCGCCAGCTGCCCGAGCTGCGCCGGGCGCTGGCGCATCGCCCCACGCTCGGGCTGCTCGCGCTCTCCGCCGTATTCATCGCCATCAACTGGCTCACCTACATCTATGCGGTGCAACAGGGGCGGATCTTCCAGGCGAGTCTCGGCTACTACATCAACCCGCTCATGTACGTGCTCGTCGGCGTCGCCTTTCTGCGCGAGCGGCTGCGTCCGCACCAGCTCATCGCGGTCGGCCTCGCCGCCGCCGGCGTCTCCGTGCTGACCGTCAGCGGCGGCGAGTTTCCGGTGATTTCACTGATCCTCGCGATAACGTTTACCGCCTACGGCGTGATACGCAGCCGGGTCGTCGTGGGCGGCATGCCCGGTCTGCTGATCGAGACGCTGTGGCTGGGTCCGCTGGCCGCCTTCTGGTTGTGGCGCGGAGCGGCGGCCGGCACCGCGGCTTTCGTGACGGAGGGGCCCGCCATGGCGGCGATTCTGTTCCTCGCCGGCCCGCTCACGGTGTTTCCCCTGCTGGCCTTCGCGCTTGCGACACGGCGCCTGCGTTTGTCGACGATCGGCTTCATGCAGTTCATCGCGCCGACCCTGCAGTTCGCGGTCGGTTTGGCGTACGGCGAAAGACTCACCGTGCCCCACGCCGTCTGCTTCACGCTGATCTGGATCGCGGTGGCGATCTTCAGCTGGGACGCGTGGCGGGCGAGCCGCATGCGGCGATCGGTGGTCCGGGCGATGTGACGACGGATTGCGACGAAGGCGGGCCGCGCCGCATCGCTGAAGGGTCAGGGGCGCCGGATTTGCGGAAAATGATGCATAATCCGCGCCCGAATGAACGATTTGCCGCCTGAAGGATCACAGGCTATGGCGGCGAGGCCGCCTAACGGCAATAACAAGCCCCACGGGATCCGTATGTCCTTCAACGTCAGGCGCCGCCTCCTGATCGCGACCATCCTCCTCGGCGCCGTCGGCGTCGCCGCGCTGCTCACCCAAATGAAGCCACCGCCGCAGACGAGGGAGGTCGAGAACGTCGATCTGCTGGTGGACGTGCTGGAGCTCGAGGAAACGGACGCGACGTTCACGATCGAGAGCCAGGGGACGGTCAGGCCGCGGACGGAGACGACGATCAGCGCCGAAGTGGCCGGCGCCATTGTCGCCGTGTCGCCGGACTTCGTACCCGGCGGTGTTTTCGGAAAGAACGATGTCCTCCTCCGCATCGACCCGACGAATTACGAGGTGGCGCTCGAGCAGGCCGAGGCGCTGGTACGGCAGCGCCAGATCGAGTTCGACGGCGCAGAGAAGCTGCGCAGCCAGGGTTACCGTGCCGAGGCGGAACACGCCTCCGCCGCGGCCGCGCTCGCCAGCGCCCGCGCCGAGCTCGTACGGGCCCGGCGTAACCTGGAGAGGACGACCGTCAGGCTGCCTTACGACGGCCTGGTACGCGCGAAGGAGGCGGACGTCGGCCAGTACGTCAGCGTCGGCACGCGACTCGGGGTCGCTTTCGCGACCGATTACGCCGAAGTCCGCCTGCCGCTGACGGATGCAGACCTCGGGTTTCTCGACCTGCCCCAGCCCGGACAACTGGTCGAGGGGGAGGACCTGGCCACCGGGCCCGCCGTGCTGCTGAAGGCCCGTTACCGGGGCCGGATGGCCGAGTGGCCGGCGCGCATCACCCGCACGGAGGGCGTCGTCGACGAGCGCAATCGCGTCATCTGGGCCGTTGCCCGGGTCGACGATCCTTACGCGCTGGGCGAGAGGAGCGCCGCGGCGCCGCCGCTGCCGATGGGGACCTTCGTGTCCGCGGCGATCGCAGGCATCACGGTCGAGGATATCGTGCGGGTGCCGCGCCAGGCGCTGCGCGGCAACAGCCAGCTCATGTTCGTCGACGATGAATCACGGCTCAGGATCCGCGACGTGGAGGTCCTGCGTGCCGACACCGAGTACGCCTACCTGTCGGGCGGCGCCGCCGCCGGCGAGCGCATCAGCCTGACGGCCATCGAATCGCCCGTGAACGGGATGCGCGTGCGCGTCGAAGGCGTGCGGGACGACGTGGAGGCGGGCGACGCCGGTCCGAAGATCGCCTCCGGCGCCGAATGATCGACATCCCGCGGAGTGCGGCGCGACGGCGGCGTTTCGGGGCCGGCCGCCCGGCTCGCCGCCGGCTGGAACCCGAAGGCTCGAAGCGATGAGTGCCGAAGGCTCCCGGGCAGGCGCGGAGAAGGGACTGATCGCCTGGTTCGCCGGCAATCATGTCGCCGCGAACCTGCTCATGCTGATCATCCTCGCTTTCGGCATCATCTCGGCCTTTACGATCCGCAAACAGACGACGCCGGATTTCGAGCTCAACAACATCCGGATCCAGGTCCCGTATCTCGGCGCCGCGCCGCAGGAGGTCGAGGAGGGCGTCGTCGTAAAGGTCGAGGAAGCGATCCAGGACGTCGAGGGGATCGTCGAGATCCGCTCCGTCGCCCGCGAAGGGGTCGGCACGATCACGGCCGAAATAGCGACCGGCGCGGACATCAACGAGGTCCTGACCGAGATCAAGGCGCGCGTCGACGCGATTTCCACGTTTCCGGGGCTGACCGAGAAGCCGGTCATCTACAAGCAGGAAGTGCCGATACACGTCGTCTTCGTTTCCGTCTACGGCAGTCTCGACCCGTTCGCGCGCAAGGCGCTGGCGCAGCAGATTCGCGACGAGCTGATGCTGCTGCCGACGGTGAACCAGGTCGACATACTGGGCGATCGGGACTACGAAATCTCGGTCGAGATTCCCGAGCAGGTGCTGCGGCAGTACCGCCTCACGATGAGCGAGGTGTCCGAGGCGATCCGCGCCTCCTCGATCGACATGCCCGGCGGCGCCATAAAGACGCCGGGCGGCGACATCCTGCTGCGCACGGAGGGCCAGGTCTACACCGGAACCGAATTCGCGGATCTCGTGCTGCGCACTTTCCCGGACGGCACCCGGCTTCGGCTGGGCGATATCGCCACGGTCCGCGACGGCTTCGCCGAGACAGACGGTTACGCCCGCTTCAATGGCAAGGAGGTCGCCATGATGCGGGTCCTGGCCGGCGGGCAGCAGAACGAGCTGGAAACGGCGGAGGCCGTGAAGGAGTACATCGGGCGCAAGGCGGATGCGCTTCCCGAGGGTGTGCAGATGGAGCTCTGGGTCGACCGCTCGCACTATCTTCGCGATCGCCTGGACATGATGACGTCCAACCTGCTGCAAGGCGCATTGCTGGTCTTTTTGATACTCACCCTTTTCCTGCGGTTCAAAGTGGCGTTCTGGGTCACGGTCGGCATCCCCGTCGCCTTCTTCGGCGCGCTCTGGCTCATGCCGCACGGTCCGTGGCCGGTGACGATCAACATGATCAGCCTGTTCGGCTTCATACTCGTGCTCGGCATCGTCGTCGACGACGCGATCATCATCGGCGAAAGCGCCTATACGTCCATCCGCGCGCACGGCCATACGCTCGACAACGTCGTCAGGGGCGCAAAGAAGGTCGCGATACCCGCCACCTTCGGGGTCCTCACCACGATCGCGGCGTTCGCGCCGATGCTGTTCGTCGGCGGCACCGTCGGGCCGTTCTTCGAGGCGATGTCCGTCGTCGTCATTCTGTGCCTGCTGTTCTCGCTGATCGAGTCGAAGCTCATCCTGCCGGCGCACCTGGTGCGGGCGCACATAAAGCCGGTGGACGAGACCGCCATCTTCGCGCCTTACCGCGACGTCGGCCTCCTGCACCGTGTGCCGAAGTTCTTCCAGCGCCTGCAGCGCCGGTTTCAACACGGCCTGCAGTACGTGATTCACGAGCGGTATGCGCCGCTTCTGGAGAAGGCGGTAAGGAACCGGGGGCTGACAGCCGGCATGTTCCTCGCCGTCCTCATCCTGGCGATCGGCCTCATGAACAGCGGATTCGTGCGTGTCGTGCTGTTCCCCGAGATTCCGGGGGACTTCATTCAGACGAGTCTCACGATGCAGAACGGCACCGCGCCGGAGGTCCGCAACGCGGCGCTCGACCGCCTCGAGCACGCCATTCTCGAGGTCAACGAGGAGTACGTTGCGGCGAACCCGGGCGTCGAGGACCCGGTGAACCACGTCGCCGTGTTCACGCAAGGCGATACCGGCGGCTTCATACTGGTCGAGATGCCGATGGACGAGGATCGGCCGCTCCACGGTGAGGACATCACCGCCATGTGGCGGGAGAAGGTCGGCGAGATCCCGGGCGTCAAGGAGCTGGACTTCGAGGGCGGGCAGGGTTTCGGCGGCGGGGCGCCGCTGAGCTTCGCGCTGTCCGGCACGAACTACCGGAATCTGGAGATCGCTGCGGCGGAGCTCGAAGCCAAGCTGCACGAGTACGAGGGCGTCTTCGACATCCGCAACTCACTGACGGCCGGCGGCGAGGAAATCCGTCTGACCATCAAGCCGGAAGCGGAGGCGCTGGGGCTGACGATGACCGCGCTGGGGCGGCAGGTGCGGCAGGCGTTCTACGGCGAGGAAGCGCAGCGAATCCAGCGCGGCCAGGACGAGGTCAAGGTGATGGTGCGCTATCCGCGCGAGCAGCGACGATCGATCGCCGACCTCGAGAACATGCTTATCCGCACGCCGGATGGCGACGAGGTGCCGTTCGGCGCGGTCGCGGAGATCGAGTGGGGGCAAGCCTACTCGACCATCAACCGGCGCGACAGGAAACGCACGGTCACGGTATCCGCGGACATAGATCCCGAGGTGGTCGAGCCCGGCGTCATCATCCGCGAAGTCTCGACCGGGTTCATCCCGGGTCTGCTTGCGCGGCATCCGGGCGTGAACTATCGGTTGGAAGGCCAGAGCCTGGAGCAGGTCGAGTTCAGGCGCAACATCACCGTGGCCTCGGCTGCAGCGCTCTTCCTGATCTACGCGCTGATAGCCATACCGCTGCGTTCGTACGTGCAGCCGGTCATCATCATGGCGATCATTCCGTTCGGCCTCATCGGTGCGGTGGCCGGCCACTGGATCATGGGCGAGGCGATCAGCATGTTCTCCCTGTTCGGCCTCATCGCGCTGGCCGGCGTGGTCGTGAACGACAGCCTCATCATGGTCAGTTTCATCAACCGCGCCCGTGAGGAAGGCGTGCCGGCCGTCGATGCCGTGGTGCAGTCCGGCACGCAGCGCTTCCGCGCCATCCTGCTCACTTCGTTGACCACCGCCGCCGGGCTTATGCCGATCATGCTGGAGAAGAGCGTGCAGGCACAGTTCGTGATCCCGATGGCGATTTCGCTGAGCTTCGGCATCCTGTTCGCTACGGTCATCACGCTGTTCCTGATCCCCTCACTCTATCTCCTGGAACAGGATCTCCGGCTGCGACTGCGCGCCTTGATGAACCTGCTGCTCGGCCGGAAGCCGCAGGACGAGGCGGCGGGTACGGCCTGACAGCCAGCGGCTGTCTGCGCTAGTCCCCGCGCAGCGCGTCCTCGACCGCCTTTGCCGACAGCGTCTGCGCATCGTCGTCCGCGGCGGCGATGGCCCGTGAGGCAGCCGTGAGCCCCGCGCGCAGCGCTTCCGGCGGCTCGTGGTCCCTGAGCCGGCCGTAGATCATGCCGGCGATGAGGGCGTCGCCCGCACCCGAGACGTCCGCCACTTCCACGGACTCGGCGGGCAGGAGAATTTCCTCGTCGCGGTTGGCATAACAGAGGCCTTCCGCGCCCGCGGTGACGACCGTATTGCAGGCTCCGCGCCGGCAGAGCGCTGCCGCCATCGTCTCGAGGTCCCTGGCGACGTCGTCGCCGAGCATCGCGCGCGCTTCGTGGCGGTTGCAGACGAGCGTGTCCACGCCGTTCAGGTTGAGCGGCAGCCTACGCGCCCGCGCGGGCGATACGGCGTCGAGGACCAGGAGGAGCCCCTGATCGCGGCAGCCGGCGATGAGCCACGCGAGGGAATCCGCCGGCAGGTTGGCATCGGCGAAGAGCACCGTCGCGTCGCACATCCGGAACCAGCGGTTCTGGATGAAGTCCCGGTCCATGGATTGGCAGATCTGCATCTCCGCGAAGCTGGCGAACAGTTCGCGGTCCGGCTGCAGAACCACGGTCTGCGACGCGGTCGGCAGACCGAGGCTTTTCTGTACCAGGCTGACGTCCACACCGGCGAGAGCCGTTTCGTTCAGCGCGGTCTGGCCGGCGTCGTCGTCTCCGACCACGGAGAGGAGAGCGCAGGGCACGTCGAGGTGCGCGAGATTCTCCGCGACGTTCCGGGCGGTGCCGCCGCGGCGCCGGCGACTGCTTACCGGGTTGCTCGTCCCCGGTATACCGGGCTGCTGCAAATCGAGGATGCGGTCCATCGTGGTGCTGCCGATGCAGCACACGGACATGTCGTCTTTCCCTGGCATGGCCTCCGGTCCCGGCGACGGTAGCTTATGTTAAGGGACTGTCGGCAAATGCACGAATCGCCGTCGGAACCTGACAAATATCGTAAGCTGCCGGTGGCTCGCGCCGCAGGCTTTTTCGAAAAAAAAGTCACTTAAAAACAACTCAATGGAGGGTATTCCTGATGGTTTAGTGCGCTTGGCATGGGGCTTGCAATCCGTAGCCGCAAACGCCGGGCCGGCAGGGGGTGCCGAGCCGCGCGGAGATCGAAAGGGAGGGGACAGGACGATGAGCAAGGAAGTGATCCAGGACTGGACCGACAGCACTGTCTTGCTGAAATTCGGCAAGCATCGGGACGTGCGCTACCAGGTCTACCGCGACGGGAGCCGGCTCCTGCAGGAGATCCGGGACGACGACGACAATCCCATACACACCCTGGAGCTGCCCAACGGCATGGTCATGGAAAGGCAGAGCTACGAGGTACTGCTGCGCTACGTGCTGCTGGACGTAGTCAGCGCCGACAACTGATCGCCTCGAGACGGCGTTCTATCCGCGGCGGCGGCGATCGCAGCCAGCTGCCGGTCGGACGCTTCGGCCCTTTGCAGCAAGCCTGGCAGGGGGCGTGAAAAAGATCGGCGATCGCCCCGGCGTTCGCCCTGTTCCGGGCGCGGATGGCATTGTGCCCGAAACCGGTGGTACCGTCGGCAGCACCCCGGCCGCTTTGCTTCCCGTTGACTCCCGACCAGCTCATACTTTTCGCGCTCCTGATCCTCGTCTTCGTGTTCCTGATCTGGGGACGCTGGCGTTACGACCTGGTGGCTTTTACGGCGCTGCTGCTGGCACTTCTGACCGGCATCGTGCCCGCGGACGCGGCGTTCTCCGGCTTCGGGCATCCGGCCACGGTCATCGTCGCGCTCGTGCTGATCGTCAGCCGCGGGCTGTCGAACTCGGGGGCCATCGAGCTCGTCGCGCGTTTCGTGGTGGACAGCTCGCGGAAGCTGACCGCGCATATCGGCATCATGTCCTCCGTTGCGGCCGTCCTCTCGGCCCTGATGAACAACGTCGCCACGCTCGCCCTGCTGATGCCGGTGGATATGCAGGCTGCCGCGAAGGCCGGCCGCAGCCCGGCGGCGACGCTGATGCCGCTGTCTTTCGCCACCATCCTCGGCGGCATGATCACGCTGATCGGTACGCCACCCAACATCGTCATCGGCGAGTTCCGGAACGATGCCCTGGGCGCACCGTTTCGCATGTTCGACTTCGCTCCGGTGGGTCTGGCCTGCGCCGCGGTGGGAGTCGCGTACGTGGCGCTGATCGGCTGGCGGCTGCTTCCGGCGGAACGGCGCTCCGGCGACGCCGCCGAGGAGCTCTTCAAGCTCGCGGACTACATCGCCGAGCTGAAGGTGCCGGAAGATTCGCCGCTCATAGGCAAGAAGGTGCGAGACCTGGACGAGGAGGCCGAGAGCGCCGACGTCGACATCCTCGGGCTTTCCCGCCAGGGCAGGCGCATGCCCGGCTTCGCCCGGAGCGTGGAGATCCGCACGGGCGACGTGCTGGTGGTCGAGGCCGATCCCGACCGCATCGAGAACGCGCTCGGCAGCCTCGGGCTCGAGTACGTCGGCAAGGGGGAGGGCGCGCTCGAGGGCGAGGACCTCATGCTGAACGAGGTCGTCGTCCCCGACGGGTCGCCGATGGTCGGGCGGTCCGCCGGCTCGTACCGGCTGCTGTACCGCTACGGGGTAACGCTGGTCGGCGTCTCCCGCGGCGGCAAGCGGTTCCGCGAGAACGTCCGCGGCCTGACGATAGAGGCGGGCGACGTCCTGCTTCTCCTGGGGCCGGACGAGCGGCTGAAGGACGTGACGAACCGGCTCGGCTTCCTGCCGCTTGCCGACCGCGGGCAGCGCGTCATCCAGCGCGAGAAGGCGGGCATCGCCGTCGGCATCTTCGCGGTGGCGATCGTGCTTGCGAGTTTCGGCATCGTCTACTTGCCGATCGCGCTCGGCTGCGTCGCGGTGCTGATGGTGCTGTTCAATATCGTGCCGCTGCGCGAGATCTACGAGTCCGTCGAGTGGCCGGTCATTGTGCTGCTCGGCAGCATGATTCCGCTGGGCGCCGCGATGCAGACGACGGGAGCCACGGAGCTCATCGCCGGCGGCATCGTCGACGTGTCCTCCGGATTCTCGCCGGTCGTCGTGCTGGTGCTCCTGATGATCGTCACGATGAGCCTGTCGGACGTGATGAACAACACGGCCACCGCCGTCATCGCGGCGCCCCTGGCCGTCGAGATTGCCACGCGGCTCGGGGCCAGCTCCGATCCGTTCCTTATGGCCGTCGCGGTGGCGGCGTCGAGCGCTTTCCTGACGCCGATCGGCCACAAGAACAATACGCTCATCATGGGCCCCGGCGGCTACAGCTTCGGCGACTACTGGCGAATGGGTCTGCCGCTCGAAATCCTCGTCATCATCGTCGCGACGCCGATGATTCTCTGGGTATGGCCGTTGTAACGGCCTCCGGTGGCGCCGGAGCGCGCGATCCGGGTTACATTGGCTGCTTCGGAAATTCCGCCGGCAACGGGAACGCGAGATGAACAACGACGACCTGGCTCCGGAAACCTTCACCGCACAGGGCTTGCACTACATCGACGCCGCGAGCGGCGCGGTCGTGCCGCCGATACAGCCGTCGACGACCTTCGCCCGGGATGCCGGGTACCGCCTGACGTCGGCGGCCTACAGTTACGGGCGCGATGAGAACCCGAGCTACGCGGCCGCCGAGGAGATGCTGGCGCGCCTGGAGGGCGGGACCGACGCGCTCTTGTTCAGCTCGGGGATGGCGGCGGCGATGGCCGTCGTGCAGACCCTGTCGCCCGGAGACCGCATCGTCGCGCCGCGGGTGATGTACTGGGGTTTGCGGAATTGGCTGGGCGCATTCTGCAGGCAGTGGGGCATCGAGCTGGCGCTGTACGATTCGGGCGTCGAGGGGGCGCTTGGCCGCAGCGTCGCCGAAGGGACGACGAAGCTGGTCTGGATCGAGACGCCCTGCAACCCGACCTGGGACGTCGTCGACATCGCGCAGGCCGCGGACATTGCGCACGCAGCCGGCGCGCGGCTGGCGGTCGATTCGACGGTCCCGACGCCGGTCCTGACGCAGCCGCTCCGGTTCGGCGCGGATATCGTCATGCACTCCGCGAGCAAGTACCTGAACGGCCACAGCGACGTGGTGGCGGGTGCGCTCATTACCGCTCGCGACGATGCATGGTGGGAGCGAATCCGCGCGGTCCGCGCCAACGGCGGGGCGATCCTTGGACCTTTCGGCGCCTGGCTCCTGCAGCGCGGCATGCGCACGCTGTTTCTGCGCGTCCGGCAGGCGAGCGACTCGGCGCTGCAGATCGCCACGCATTTCGAGGCGCATCCGCGCGTCGAGCGGGTGCTCTATCCGGGCCTGCCGGCCCACCCCGGCCACGGGATCGCCAGCCGTCAGATGGCCGGCGGCTACGGCGGCATGCTGTCGATCTGCGTCGCGGGTGGCGAGCAGGCAGCGCTGGCGGTGGCGAAGCGCTGCCGCGTGTTCCTGCGAGCGACCTCGCTCGGCGGCGTCGAAAGCCTGATCGAGCACCGCTGGTCGATCGAGGGGCCCGACAGCCCCATCCCGAAGAACCTGCTCAGGCTGTCGGTCGGCATCGAGTCGGTCGACGACCTGATCGCGGACCTGGAGCAGGCGCTTTCGGGGAGCTGAGCGCGAAAATTTCAGTGACTGATTTCGTCGTCACCGCGACCGGGGAACTGGGTCAGGCACTATCCGGGATGGAGCGGGCGATGGGAATCGAACCCACGTTATCTGCTTGGGAAGCAGAAGTTCTACCATTGAACTACGCCCGCCGCGTAGCCGATTCTAGCGAATCCGGGGCGATTTGGAAGCAGCGCGTGGCGACCGCTCCCGTTACCGAAACGCCGGCGGCGTGTCCGAGACCTCCAGGTACCGGTCGCGCAACAGCGTCTGGCGGCTTTCCATCGGCACCGGCTCGCCGCCGATCAGTACCTGTTCGGGAAAGCTCGTGAGCTCCAGCGGATCGCTCTCCCAGATGATCAGGTTCGCGCGCTTGCCCGGCTCGATGCTGCCGAGCCGGTCGTCCACCCCGTAGATCTCTGCCGGGGCCAGCGTGATGGCTTCCAGCGCCGCGGCGTGCGCCAGACCGTTGGCTGCCGCAATGCCCGCGGCCTGGGTGATATTGCGCGCATTGTGGTTCTGGTTGGCGCCGTCGCCGCCGATCGCGTAGCGCACCCCGGCTTCGGAAAGCAGCGACGGTGCATCGAGCCGGGCATTCAGCCGGTCGAAATCCTGCGGCAGGTTCGCCATCGAATCGAGGATCACCGGAACGCCGGCGGACGCCAGCGCGTCGGCGACCAGCCAGGCTTCGGTGCCGCCCATGACGATTATGCGGATGCCGAATTCTTCGGCCAGTCCGATCACCGTGGAGATGTCGCTGGCGCGGTGCACACGCAGCAGCAGGGGGACGCTGCCGTCAATGACGCCCTGCAGCGCTTCCAGGTCGCTGTAGCTCACCGAGTAGTCGCGGCGGTTGCGCTGCAGGAACGCGTCGCGATTTTGCGAGAAGTCGCGCGCATCGTCGAGCGCGCTTTCCAGCGTCATCATCGCGGCGGCCCGCGAGCCTGCCGCGACCGCGCTGCCGGTCTCGCCCAGATTCGCGACCATGACGACGCCGCGCTGCACGAGCCAGTCCTCGTCGCTCAGCTGGACCACGGACGCCAGACCGGAGATGACACCACTCTGGTTGCCCGATTCGTCGACGGGGGCTGCCTCGGGCGCGATCAGCGCCTGCGTAATGCCTTCGATGCGGTTTGTCGGGACCAGCGTCGAGCGCGGGTTGTAAGCGTCGGCGACGTCGAAGCTCGCGGCGTAACGGTCGCCGCGCTGGACATAGTCGACGGTGCCCTCGACGGCGTTGACTTCGACGAGCCCGATCTGTCCGAAGGGCGTGAAGAGGCCGGGGGTCACGATCTTTCCGGTGGCGTCGACGGTGCGGGCGCCGGCCGGCACCGACACGTCGGCTCCGACCGCCGTGACGTTGCCGTTCTCCAGGAGGATGGTCGCGTTCTCGATCGTGCCGGCCGGGCCGACCGTGTGGACGGTGGCCCCGGTGATTGCGGTGAGCTGAGCCGCAGCGTTGGCGGCGGCGAAGGCGGTGACGAGCACCAATGTGGCGCCGAGCGCTCTCATCGCCCACCTCCGGTCATCGCCGATGTCCCGAGGGTGAAATCCGTTACCGGGTTCAGGGCGGGGTCGTCGCGATCGTAGACGAGCGCGCCGTCGATCCATACCTTCGCGACCTTCGTGTAGACGCTGAAGGGGTTGCCGTCCCACAGCGCGACATCGGCCATCTTCCCGGCCTCCAGCGTACCGACCGACTCGCCGATCCCCAGCGACTTTGCCGGGTTGCTCGTGATCCAGCGGATGGCGCGCTCCGGCGGTATCTCGACGCCGACGCGCGCCACGGCGCCGATGACCTTCGCGGCCTCCTGGTTCAGCCGCTGTATGCCGAGTTCGTCGTCCGAGTGCACGATGGCACAGGCGCCGGCGGCGTCGACGAGTGCGGCGTTCTCACGGATACCGTCGTAGGCCTCCATCTTGAAGCCCCACCAGTCGGCCCAGACGGCGGCACAGGTGTCGCTGGCGGCCAGCAGGTCGGGAACCTTGTAGGCTTCCACGGCGTGGTGGAAGGCGGCGATCTCATAGCCGAACTCCTGCGCGATGTCGAGCATGATCGCCATCTCGTCGGCTCGATAGCAGTGGTTGTGAACGAGGATCTCACCCTCGAGCACGCCGACGAGTGTCTCGAGCTGGAGGTCCCGCGTCGGCTCCTCGCCATTGCCGTCGTCGGTGTCCTGCATCTTGTCCCGATATTCCGCCGCCTCGATCCAGGCCCGGCGATAGCCGGCGACGTTGCCCATCCGGGTGGATGGAGCGGAACCCCTGCTGCCATAGACGCGCTTCGGATTCTCGCCACACGCCATCTTGAGCCCGTGCGGCGCGCCGGGGAACTTCATGCTCTGCACGGTGCGGCCGGGGACGTTCTTCACGGTCACGCTGCGGCCGCCGAAGAGGTTTGCCGAGCCCGGCAGTATCTGCAGCGTCGTAATGCCGCCTGCGAGCGCGGTGACGAAGCCCGGGTCCTGGGGCCAGACGCTGTGCTCTGCCCAGACTTCCGCGGTGTTCGGATCGGAAATCTCGTTGCCGTCCGCGTGCGCGAGGACGGCGGGCGAGGGATAGACGCCGAGGTGCGAATGGACATCGATGATTCCCGGTGTGACCCACATGCCTTCCGCGTCGATCACGGTTGCGTCGTCCTCGCGAAGGGCCCGTCCCACCTCGGCGATCCTGCCGTCACGCAAGAGCAGGTCCGCATTGTCCAGCCGTTCGCCGGTGCCCGTCAGGAGGGTAGCGCCGCGCAGCAGCGTCGGCTCCGACGGCAGCGGCGCGTACCGGCTCGCGTAGGGCTCGAGGCCATCCCCGTCCGCCGCGTCGTCGGCATCGTCATCGGCGTCGCAGCCGGCAATAGAGAGGGAAGCGATGGTCGCCAGTACGACGATCTTGTTCATTGACTCCTCCAGAAGGGGC
>CAZTAE010000025.1:0-19773 GCA_964611535.1 uncultured Woeseiaceae bacterium | reverse complement strand
ATCGACAGGAAATTCCACGTGGCGACGCCTGCCGTCAGCTGCTTCGGCTCCGAGCCGTCGCGAACGAACGGCTGGCCGCCGGTAAAGATACCGCCGATGTCCTCGAAGAGCCGCGCCTCCCGGCGGTATCTGTCGACGTACGGGGGCGACTCCGGAAAATGCGTGACGCTGCGGGCCTGCAACTCGCCCCACATCACCACGAGGCGGTCCGGCTGCGGGTAAGGCAGCGGATCCAGGAGCACCCGGTTGACGACGCTGAAGATGGCCGTGGTTGCGCCGATTCCCAGCGCGAGCAGCAGCACGGCGCTCACGAACAAGCCGGGGGTTTTCAGGAGCGAGCGCACTGCGCCTTTGAGGTCGACCATCCAGCTGATCATGGGTACGCCTCCAAAAGCCGCGCTACCGGCATCCGGCAGCGGAATGGCGTCAGGTGCCGACGACGCGAAACAGCGGCACGTTGTGACATCTTCATAGCTACTCCTCGCGCAGCACGCGCATCGGCTGGATACGCGCCGCGCGGCAGGCAGGCGGGGCGGAAGCCAGCAGCGCGGCGGCAAAGACGCCGGCGAGGCCGAACAGGTAGAGTTGCGGGCTGGCCGCGCCGACGCCGTAAAGCTGGTCGCCGAGCAGGCGCAGCACCAGCACGGCGCCGAGCGAGCCGGCCGAACCGGCCAGGAGCGCGAGGAGCGCGCCCTGCGAGAAAACCCGCCGCGCGATGTCAGCAGGCGGGGCACCCAGCGCCAGGCGCACACCGGTTTCGACGCACTGGCGGCGTTGCATGAATGCGATGACCGAATAGCAACCGAAGGCAGCCAGCAACAGGGCGGCCAGCGCGAACCCGCCGAGCATGCGTGCAAAAAACCGGACCTGTGCGAGCTGCGCGTCGATTTCCTCCTCGAGCCGGTACACCCGCGTCATCGCTTCCTCGGGATCGACCGCCCATATCGCTTCCTGCATGCGCTCGAGGAGCCCGCTGCCGGCATTGGGTGCGTATGCGAGGAAAACCATGCCGAGCCACGGCACCTGCTCGAACGGCACGAGGATCTCCGGGTCGGGCGGCCGGCGCAGTCCGGCATTGCGGATATCGGCGGCCACGCCGACGATGCGGAATCGCATGCGCGGCCCGCTTCCCAGCGGCAGGTCGATGTCGCGGCCAAGGACGTCGGAATCGGAAAACACCCGCTCTGCAAACGTCCGGTTGACGATGGCGACCTTCGGCGCGTCATGGTCGTCTGCCGGCAGGAAGTGGCGGCCGTGCAGCAAAGGCTGTTGCAGCACGTCGAGATAGCGCGGCGTGACTCGCCGCAGACCGGCCTGCAGGGGCTCCGGCTGCTCGCGCCCCGGAACCTGGACGTCGATGTTGAAGGCACTGACCAGGGACAATGGCGGCGAAGTCGTCATCGCCGCCATTTCCAGATCCGGTTCCGAACGCACGCGCGTCAGAACCTCGGTCGCAAAACGCCGCAACTCCCGGGGATCGCCGCCGTGATAGACCTTCACGGCGTATACATCGTCGGTTCGAAATCCCGGATCGACCGCGCCGAGCCGGTCGAGGCTGAGCGAGACGGCGGCGCCGGCGATGACCGCAGCCGTCGCCAGTGCGAGACCCGTCACCGGCAGGGCACGGAGTGCGCCGCTCGTCGTCCCCGTCCCCTTGCTGCTTCCCTGCAGGTTGGCGGCCATGCGCTTTCGGAGCCGCAGACCGAACGGCAAGGAGACGAGCAGGGGACACAGCAAACCGAGACCTGCCGCAAATGCGAGTACCGCAGGATCGAAGCCGACTTCGTCGGCACGCGGAAGAACGCCGGCCGCCATCGCGCTGAAGGCTTCCAGCCCCGCCATCAGCATGAGCAGCGCGGCGACGATCGCAGCCGCCGCAAGCAACAGCAACTCGAACAGCACGCTCCGCCACACCCGACCCGCTGCGGCTCCCAGCGCCTGAATGATGGCGAGCTCGTGCTCGCGCGCCGCCATTCTGGCGGCAAGCAGGCCGCCGACGTTGGCACAGGCTATGGCGAGAACAAGCAGAGACACCAGGAACACACCAGCCAGCACTTTCCTGACGTCGCCGACGGCGAGCTCCAGCAGGCTCGTTGTTTGCAGACGCCAGCCATCGTCGCGCCTGCCATGGTCGGCGCGGATGGCCGCCATCATTGCTGCCATACTCCGCTCCACCGCGCCCGCATCGACGCCGACAGCAACCTTCCCCACCGCGTTCAGGAACCGCGCATTCAGGAATTGCACGGGATCCTCCGAGTAGGCTGCGGGATCGGCTGCCCGCCACATGCCGACGTGATCCGCCGGAAAGCGAAACCCCGGCGGCATGACGCCGACCACCGTGACCGCGCCGCTGCCAAGCCGCAGCGACTTGCCGATGACGTCCGGATCGCGGTGGGTCAGCCGTTCCCACTCGGCGTCGCTCAGTACGACGGCCCGCCGGGCCGGACCGAGGTCGCTCGCGGCTATCCAGCGACCCAGCTGCGGCCGCATGCCCAGTGCCGGAAAGAATTCGCCGTTGACATGGTTGATGGTGATTTCGCGCGGCCGGTCGCCGCTCAGCACGGTCGCGCCGCCCCAGACATACCAGCCGGCGTGTTCGAGCTCCGGCAGCCCGGGCAGCCCGAACGCCTCCGCCGCCGTCAGGCTGCCATGGCTCTCGCCAAGGACGGAGTTGCGGCCGGAGATCTCGACCACCCGCTCGCCGCCGGGATAGGGCAGCCCTTGCAACACCACGCCGTTGAGTATGGTGTACATGCCGACGCTGAACGCCAGACCCAGCGTCAGGGTCACGAAGACACCGAGCGCGTACCCCGGGCTCCTGGCCAGGCGACGCACGGCGTGCCGGAGTTCCGACGAGACCGGGATCATCGTGCTTGTCGCCCCCTGTCGTTCATCGCTTGCTTACCTGCTCATCCTCGTAGGTTTATTCGCCGCGCAGCGCGACAGAAGGGTCGGTTCGCGCCCCTGCAACCGCCGGACCGGTGCACGCCACCAGCGTTACGACGATCAGTAGCGCGGCCGCGGCCAACAGCAACGGCAGCGAAGGGGGAAGCGGCTCCTCGAGCAATACGGCAACGAGCCGCAGGGCCGGGAGAGCGACGAAGAGGCCGGTTCCGACGCCGATGGCTGCCAGCAGCAGACCGCGACCCGCAATCAGCTTGAGGATGTCGATGCCGTTCGCGCCAACGGCCAGTCTCAGCCCCATCTCCGGGCGCGCGAGCCGGGCCATCCAGGCGACGAGGCCGTATGTGCCGAGAGCCGCCAGCAACAGCACGGCCGCCGCGAAGCCGCCCAGCAGCCAGACCGCCAGCCGGTAGCCGCCCAGCGCATCGCGGACGATGTCCTCGAAGCTCGCGATTTCGTAGATCGGAACGGCGGGATCCAGAGCGGACACCGCCTGGCGCACTGCGTCGACGAGCGTGCCCGGCGGCGCGGATCCGCGGACGAGAACGGAGGCGTTCCGGAGTTGCACCTCGGACTGGGCGAGCGGCTGGTAGACAAGCGGGCGCACCGCTCCGTCGACGCCTCCTACCGCCGTGTCGCCCACGACGCCGACGATCGTCAGCCAGTCGCGCCCGGACCCTCCGGGACCGGCACGAACCTGGCTGCCCAGCGCCTCCCTTCCGCCGAGGAACAGGCGGGCGAACCGCTCGTTGACGACGGCGACCGGCTGCGCGTCCCTCCTGTCGCGGGCGTCGAACACGCGGCCAGCGAGTACCGGCACGCCCAGCGCCGCGAACCAGTCGCCGGCAACGATTTCGTAGCGGCCGGAGAGCTGCCTGCTGTCCGGCGCCCCCCGCAGCGACACCGGATGCTCCGCGCTCGACGAGAGCGGCGGCACCAGCCCGATCCCCGCGGCGTCGATACCGGCCGCTTCCGGGAGCAGCGCTTCCAGGTCGAGCGCAAACCGCCGCAACGCCGGTCGATCGGGGTATGCCTGACGCGGCAGCGCGAGTCGCATGCTCACTGCGTGGCCGACGGTGAAGCCCGGATCTATCGAGAGCTTCTTGTGGAAACCGGCCGCTACTGCCAGCGCGCCCGCCACCACGACCGTCCCCAGTGCCAGTTGCGCCGCGACGAAGACTGCGCGCATCCGCACCGTCGACCGCGCGCCGATACCACGCACCTCCCCCAGGCTGCCGGCGACGCTCGATCGGCGCAGCCATCCCGCCGCGGGCAAAGTGGCAAGTGCGGCGACGAGCAGCGCGACGCCCGCGGCGAAGGCAATCACCCGTACATCCGGCTCGACGTTGGCTTCTGCGGGAAAGTAGCCGTACGGAATCAGGGCAACGACCAGGTCGGTCACGAGAACCGCCGCCGCCATGCCCGTCAATCCACCGAGCGACGCAAGCACCAGGTTCTCCGCCAGCAAGCTCCTGACGACGGAGCCGCCCGAGGCGCCCAGGGCTGCACGTACTGCGAACTCCCGGCGGCGCTCCGACGTGCGAGCGAGCAGCAGCGTGGCGACGTTGAATGCGGCAACGAGGACCAGCAGCCCGACGGCGACGAGCAGGACAGCCAGCGAATTCACGACGTTCCGCAGCACCTCGTCGACGAGCCGATGAACCCTGAGGCTCCAGCCGACGTATTCCGGGTACTCCGATGCATGGGCCTGCTCGGTACGGCGCGCCCAGACGGCGAGCGCCGCGTTGGCCTCCTGCAGGTCGACGCCGCTTGCCAGCCTGGCCTGCACGACGTAGCTGCGCTCGGCGCGCGTCGCAGGCTCGACCCTGAGAGGAAGCCAGATTTCCGAGCCCCACCACAGGAACCGCGGCGGCATGATGCCGACGATCGTGCGCTGCAGACCGTCGATCCGCAATGTGCTGCCGAGCGCAGCGGGATCGCCGCCGTACTGCCTCTGCCACAACCCGTGGCTGATCAGCGCCGTGGGCTCGGCCTGCGGTGCAGCATCGGCTTCGCCGGGCAACCGGCCGTGAAGGGGCTCGATGCCGAGCATCGCGAAGGCATTCGGCGTGAGCTCCGCACCCCGGATCAGCGTGGCGCCACCTTCGTCCAGGAGGCTGACGTCGCGGCCCCGTCCCGCGACCACGTGGTCGAAGACCCCCTCCAGTTCCCGGAGGCCCTGATAATCCTGCGCGGACAGCAACGGATATTCATCCCTGCCGAGTGCAGGATAGTCGCCGCGGAAGACCAGCAGCCGGTCACCGCCCTCGTACGGCCAGGGGTCCAGCAGGGCGCCCTTGTACAGCGTGAACACGACCGCCCCGGCCATGACACCGAGCGCGATCGTTGCGATGACGGCAACCGAATATGCCTTCGCCCGACCCAGGGCCCGCACCGTATAGGCCAGATGCCCCAGGACGTTCATCGTGATCCGGTCCGCGAGCCCATTGCGAGACCGTTACTCATGGCGCAGTGCCGTCGCAGGGTCGACCCGCGCCGCCCGGCGAACCGGCAGCCACGACGCGACCAATGCCACCGCGCCCAGAAGCAGCGGGACAGCCGCGAACGTCGCCGGATCGGTCGGCGCGACGCCGTAAAGAATCCCCGTCAGCGCGCGCGTCACGCCAAGTGCCAGCGCGAGGCCTCCGCCGATGCCAATCACCGCAATCCCCAGCGTCCGGCGTAGGACGAGTGCGGCGAGCTCCGGCGGCCGTGCCCCCAGGGCCAGTCGCAGGCCCATCTCGCGGGTCCGGCACGCCACGATGTACGCCATCACGCCGTAGACGCCAACGGCACCCAGTACGAGCGCAACGGCGGCGAAAGCCGTCACCAGCAGCATCATCAGGCGCGGTCGGGCGATCGATGCCGACACGACCTGTTCCATCGTCCGGACGGTGGACACCGGCAGCGCAGGGTCGAGCGCGCTCACTTCGCGCCGCACGGCAGATGCGACCGCGGCCGGGTCACCGACGGTGCGTATCGCGAGCGTCAGACTTCGGACGGGCCCGCCGTCGTCCCAGAAGCCAAACTGCGCGTGGGGCAGATACATCTGCGAGCGCGGCGCGGCGTCGAAACCGGCGTGGCGCACGTCGCGCACGATACCGACGACCGTCACCCACCCGGGCGCCGCGCCGCCGCCCAGGCGAAAGCGCCTGCCGATCGGATCCTCGCCGGGCCAGTAGCGCTCGGCGGCGGTCTCGCTGATCACGACGGCGCCCGGAGCGTCCGCATCGTCCGTATGCTCGATCCCGCGCCCCCGCAGCAGGACCATCTGCATCGCGGCAAAGTAGCCGGGCGTTACCGTCTGCCAGTCCGCGGCGGGAGAGACCTCGTCCGGCGCCGTATCGCGCCCTTCGATATGGAAGTTCAGATCACCGAGTTGCGTCGCGAGCGGCAGGTTCGAAACGGCACCCGCGGCCGCCACCCCCGGTAGCTCGGCCAGGCGGTCGGTAAGACTGCGGAAGAAGCCCGTCACTTCCGGCGTACCGGGATAGCTCGCGGCCGGAACGGCGATGTCGGCGGTGAGTACCTGCTCCGTGCCGTAGCCGGGATCGACGCTCGTCAGCGCCAGGAAGCTGCGCGCGAGCAGGCCCGCGCCGACGAGCAACACGAGCGCGATCGCTATCTGGCCGACGACGAGGCCTGTGCGGAGTCCGTAGCGCCCCCTGGTCGACCGCCCGCCCCCGTCGCGCAAGGCGACCGCGGGCCGCAGCGCCGTCGCCTGCAGCGCCGGTGCCAGGCCGAGCAGCAGTCCGCTCACGGCAGTCACGGCCGTTGCGAAGCCGAGGACACGCAAGTCGATGTTAATGGAGCCGATCCTCGGCAGGTTGGGTGGCTGGAGGGCGACCAGCAACTCCACGCATGCCGTCGCCAACAGCGCGCCGGCGGCGCCTCCGGCGACTGCAAGCACGGTGCCCTCCACGATGAGTTGCCGGACGATCCGCCCACGGCCGGCCCCGAGGGCGCTGCGCAGCGCAAACTCGCCGCGCCGCGCGTCGGTCCTGGCGAGCAGGAGGGCGGCGACATTGGCCGAGGCGATCACAAGCAGAAGCCCCACGGCACCCAGAAGCACGAGGAGCGCCGGGCGCACCGCGCCCACGATATCGTCGGCGAGCGGCAGCGCGGTCGCCGAAAAGCGCATGCCGGCGGGGTAGTCCGCGGGATGGTGCTCAACCATTCGCCCGGCCAGCGTGCCCACCCCGGTCGCCGCACGCTCGACCGTGACGCCCGCAGCGAGCCGGGCCACGCCGGCGAGGAAATGGCTGCCGCGGTTCGGGACGGTCGTCCGGTCGATGCCGAGCGGCAGATAGACGTCGGTGGCCATCCCTGCCGTGTAATCCTCCGGCATCCGGAAGCCCTCGGGGAGGACGCCCACCACCGTCCTCGCCACGCCGTTCAGGACGAGCGTCCGTCCCAGGACGTCGCCGGCACTCCCGAAATGGCGTTGCCAGAGATCGTGGCTCAGGATGACGACATCGTGACCGGGCTCTTCCTCCTCGGCAGTAAAGGCACGGCCGAGGAGAAGCTCGGGCGAGAGCGTCGGAAGCAGGCCTGACGAGACGAATGCAGCTCGCAGACGCTCGGGTGCCTCACCGCCGGTGAGGCTGGGCGAGGTGTAGGCATAGACGCCGACCGACGAGAAGACGTCCAGCCCGTCACGGTAATCGAAATACTCGGCGGGCGAGATGCCGGCGTCAGGCTCTCCGGCCCAGCTGGTCTGCAACCTGACGATGCGCTCCGGGTCGCCGTAATCGAGCGGCTGCAGCAAGACACCCGCGAATACCGAGAAGATCGCGGTGCTGGCGCCAATGCCCAGCGCCAGCGTGGCGACGGCGACCGCACTGAACCCCGGGCTCTTGCGCAGCGTGCGCAGTGCATGCCGGACTTCGCGGAACAGCAATTCGACCGGCTGGTTTCCCCGATTCGCCCTACTCATACCGCAGGGCTTCCATGGGATTGACGCGCATGGCCCGGAGCGCAGGAACCAGGGACGCAAAGAGGGCGACGGCGGTCAGGATCAGCGCAACCACGGCCAGTGTGAACGGGTCGAAGGGCGAAACGCCGTGCAGCATTTCGGAAAGGAAGCGGGCAAAGCCGATTGCGATGACCAGGCCGGCAGCGAGGCCGATACAGAGCTGCACCATCCCCTGCCCGAGCACCATGTTGACGATGCGTCCGTCGAGCGCGCCCATCGCCCGCCGCACGCCGAACTCGCGGGTGCGCTGGCTGACCGAATAGGCGAGCACGCCGTAGATACCGACAGCCGCGAGCACGACGGCGAGAAAGGCGAAGATGCCGAACAGCGTGGAGACGATGTGTGACGTGAAATTGCCCGTCCGGATCCAGTCCTCGAGCGTGCGAACCCAGTAGACGGGGATGTCGCGATCCACTGCCTGCACGGTTTCCCGCAAGTCCTGGCCAAACGCCATCGGCTCGCCATGCGTGTGCACGGCGACGGTGAGAAACCGCTGCGGCGCCTGCGCCAGGGGCACGAACACGGCCGGCCGTTCGGGGTCGTCCAGCGCGTCCAGCACCACAGGCTCCGTCACGCCCACGACCGTGCGCCAGCGGGTATCGGCGCTGTCGGGGTTGCCGACCCTGATCTGCCGACCGACCGGGTCGGCCCCGGCAAACGCCTCCCGGGCAAAGGTCTGATCGACGATGATGACCGGATCACCGTCCGCACGATCACGGGAATCGAACCAGCGGCCCCGCAGCAGGTCGAGTCCGAGAACGTCGGCGTAGTTGTTCATGACGCCGGCGTAGTTGGTCCAGGGAAGCTGCCCGGTCTCCGGCATCTCCATGTCCCGGGTCCGGTAAGGCAGGGCCCAGGCATCCATGCCCGGATAGGAGTAGGCGGCGGTCGCGCCGAGCACCTCCGGGCGGGCCTGCAGGCGCTCGATCACCTGCTCGAAGAATCGCAGCTGGGCCGCGGCCTCCGGGTAGTCCGCCTCGGGCAGCCCGATCCTGCCGGTGAGGAGACCGGTGTTGTCCGGCCCCAGCGGACGGCTGTTCATGTTGATTACGCTCTGGATGAGGAGCACCGAGCAGACGAGAAGAACGCAGGAGAGCGCGATCTCGCCGGTGACGAGCGTACGGCTGAGCCGCGTGGCAGCTGCCCCGCTGCCCCTGGCGCCTTCCTTCAGATACTCGTTCACGTCCGTGCGCGTCGCGCGGAGCGCGGGCACGAGCCCGGCGATGACGCCGGCGACGAGGGCGGTACAGGCGCCGAAAGCAAGCACTTGCCAGTCGAGCTCGAACCGGATCCAGAACGGCATGAACGTATCGGCTGCGACGAACGCGCGCCTCGTGATCTCCAGTCCGGCGTCCGCCAGGAACCAGGCCAGTACCGCGCCGGCGGACGACAGCACGATGCTCTCGGTCAGGACGTGCACCAGGATGCGCCAGCGGCTGGCCCCCAGCGCCGCGCGCAATGCAATGTCCTTCTGCCTCGCCGCGGTGCGGGCGAGGATCAGGTTGGCAACATTCGCGCAGGCGATCAGGAGTACGAAGAGCACCGCGACGAACATCGTGGTGATGACGGTGCGCGCCTGTTCGGCCGTGTATTCTTCCGTGTACGGCTTGACCACCGCCGTAATGTTCTCGTTCTCCCGGTAGCGCTCCGCAAGGGACGCGGCGATATTCCGGAACTCCGCCCGCGCCTGCTCGAGCGTTACGTCCGGCCGCAGTCGTCCGAACACTTCGAGGGTCAGCCCTTCGCCGCGGTCGACCGTCGCCAGGTCGATTTTCAGCGGCAGCCACACTTCCTGTGCGAGCGGGAAGCGGAAACCGGGCGGCATGACGCCGACCACGGTCGTCTCGACACCGTTGACGCGGACCGTTTGTCCGACGATCGCACGATCGCCGTCGTAGCGGTTCAGCCAGACATCGTGACCGAGCACGATGACCGGCTCCGCGCCCGGCTCGCCGTCCGATGGCAGCAGTCTGCGGCCAACGCGTGCCTCCGCCCGGATCACATCGAAGCCCGACGGCGTCATGAACGCACCCTCGAAGCGTTGCGGCAGGTCCGTTCCCGAAAGATTCACCGTCCCGACGTAGTAGCCCGCCAGCTCCTCGAACGTCTGCTGCGCCTCGCGCCACTCGACGAAATCGTGCTGGG
Source organism: uncultured Woeseiaceae bacterium (assembly GCA_964611535.1). Taxonomy (GTDB): domain Bacteria; phylum Pseudomonadota; class Gammaproteobacteria; order Steroidobacterales; family Woeseiaceae; genus IDS-8. The sequence continues at coordinate 9,749 of CAZTAE010000025.1, read as the reverse complement.
TGACTTCCATGCTGTCGAAATCGTGCAGGGGGTTTGCCCGCTCCAGGTGCATGATGCGTTCCGCCTCCGGGAAGGGCAGCGGCGTCAGCATGTATTCCTTCACCACCGTGAACATGTAGAGCGTCACACCGAGCCCCAGGCCCAGAATGACGACAGCCGCGGCGGTGAAGCCCGGGCTGTGCCGCAGCTGGCCCAGCGCCTGCCGCATTTCATGCCAGAGTGCTGTCATAGCCTTCCTCTATCGCGTCACTCGTAACGAAGAGCGACGATCGGACTGACCCGCGTCGCACGCCAGGCGGGCAGCCCGCAGGCGATCAGACCGACTGTGACCAGCAGCAGAATCACGATCGCGTAGGTCAGAGGGTCGAACGCGGAGATGTCGAACAGCAGCGTCGACAGGGACCGGCTCAATGCCAGCGCCGCCGCGACGCCCGCCAGCACGCCTGCGCCGACGAGCAAACCGCCCTGCCCGAGTACCATGGCAACGACATTCGCACTCCGCGCGCCCAGCGCCATCCGCACGCCCAGCTCCGTCCGGCGCTGGCCCACGACGTAGGTGAGCACGCTGTAGATCCCCACCACCGCAAGCAGTACGGCAACGCCGGCAAAGACCGAGAGCAGCAGCGTGGGCGCGCGCCGATCGCCGAGCGACGCCTCGATCCGCTCGTCCATGCTCATCATGCTGAACACCGGCTGCTCCGCATCGACCGACAGCACCGCCTCGCGGATCTGCCGCCCGGCCGCGGCCGGCGGCAGGCTGCTGCGTACCGCCAGCGCCGCCCATCGCGGGGGGCGCTGGCGGTAGTAGTGGTAGTAGGTTTCGCGCGAGGACGCTTCGCCCAGCCGGTTGAGTTTTATCGAGCCCGCCACCCCGATGATCGTCGACCAGACGTCGTCGCCGTTCTCGTCGTCCCGGTTCGTGATGCGGCGGCCGATCGGGTCCTCGCCGGCGAAATACTTGTCGGCGAGGATCTTGTCGATAACGACGGCATGCGGAGCATCAGGGCCGTCGATACCGGCTTGGAACGAGCGGCCCTGAAGCAGCGGTATCCCCATGGCCCGGAAATAATCCGCGCTCACCACGTGCGAATTACCGTGCGGGTTACCGGCGCCCGCCGGCGGTGCGTAGCCCTCGATGCCGTACGTCGCCTGCGAGTTCAACGGGCTGAAAGGCAGCACCGACGTCACGCCGGCCTGCTCGATGCCGGGTTGGCGCCGTATCTCCGCCAGGACCTCCTGCAGAAACGCTCGCCTTGCAGCACCGCTCCCGTACTTGCTGCCGGCCAGCTCCAGCCGCACGGTTACGAGTCCCTCGGGCTGGAATCCCGGAGACTCGTCGAGCAGCCGGTCGAAACTCCGCAGCAGCAGTCCGGCGCCGATCAGCAGCGTCACCGCCAGCGCCACCTGCACGGACACGAGCGTCCCACGCGCCAGCAGCGCGGCGCGTCCGGCCGTCTGGCCGCTCCCTTCCTTCATGACCTGCTGCGCGTCGAGCCGCCAGGAGGCAAGCACTGAAACCAGACTGAAAGCCGCGCCGGCAAGCACCGAAACGACGAAGGAGAATGCCAGCACGGAAGGGTCCACGGACACGGTAAAGTTGTGCGCGCTACCGTCGATGCCGAACAGGGAGATCAGCCGGATAACGGCCAGGGCAAGGCACAGCCCGACCAGGCCGCCGCCCAGGCCCACCAGCACGCCCTCGAAAACGAGCTGGCGCCCCACGCGCAGGCGCCCCGCCCCGACAGCCGCCCGCATCGCCAGTTCACGCGCCCGGCCGAGCACCCGTGCGAGCATGAGGTTCGCCACGTTGGCGCACGCAATCACCAGTACGAGCAGGACTACGCCCTGCAACACCACAAGCGTCGTGCCGAGATCGCCGACGAGGTACTCGCGCCACCGCTGGGCGCGGCCGGTAAAACCGCTGCGTTCCAGGAACTCGGCGAAGCCCGCTGCGCGCTCGGAGATACCGACGAAGCGGTCCTTGTTGGACTCCACGATGGCATCCATCTGTGCATCCAGTTGCGCTATCGTGGCGCCCGGCTTCAGCCGGCCGATGCTCATGGAGAACTCGGAGCCACGCGACTCGTCCGACGTCTGCTCCGGCGTGAACGCGAACGGCACGTACAGCCCGACGTCACGGCTCGGAAATGAAAAGCCCTGCGGCATCACGCCTGCCACGCGATAGCTGTCGCCGTTGAGGCGGATGTTCTTGCCCACTATGGCCCGGTCGGCGCCAAAGCGGTTGCGCCACAGCTCGAACGTGAGGATCACGGACCTGTCGTTGCCCGGCAGCGCCTCGTCGTCGTTGAATGGCCTGCCGAGCAGCGGACTCACCCCGAGCGTCGAAAACAGCGACGGCGTCGCCACCAGGCCGAGGAGGCGTTCCGGTGTGCCGCTGCTGGCCAGGTTGAAGCCGTTCCAGGTGTAGAGCGCCGAGTCCTCGAGCGCGTCCGCCCGCTCCCGACGATCGATGAAATCCGGTATGGAAACGCCGGCGTTCAGCAGACCATGGCCGGGATAGGTGTTGTGGATCTCGACGAGACGATCGCCGTCCGGGTACGGCAGCGGCTTCAGCATGAACGTGTTGATGATGCTGAAAATGGCCGTGTTTGCGCCGATGCCCAGCGCCAGCGTCACGACGGCGGCAGCGACGAAGCCCGGTCGCGCGCGCAGGGCGCGTGCCGCGAACCGAATGTCATGCAATATGCCGCGCATCCCGTTCCCCGTGTGGCCGACTCGCCGGAGCGCCGGCTCAGTTGACCCCGACGCGAGCGTCTTCCTGTGCCCTCAGCTCTTCCAGGGATTCCTCGTCGACGACCTGACCGTCAAACATGGCGATGCGGCGCCTGGCGCATTCGGCGAAGCGCGGATCGTGCGTCACCATGCAGATCGTTGCCCCGTCTGCGTGCAGGTCGTCCAGCAGCTTCATGACGGCATCGCCGTTCCTGGAGTCGAGATTGCCCGTCGGCTCGTCCGCGAGCAGGATGGACGGCTGACCGACGAGCGCCCGTGCCACCGCCACGCGCTGCTGCTGGCCGCCGGAGAGCTGCGCCGGGTAATGCTTCACGCGATGCGACATCCCCACCCGCTCCAGCGAAGCCATCACGCGCTCCTTGCGCTCGGCACGGGCCATCCCGTCGCGGTAGGTGAGCGGCAACTCGACGTTCTCGAACACCGTGAGGTCGCCGATCAGGTTGAACGCCTGGAAGATGAATCCGATCTCCCGATTGCGGATGCGGGCGCGCGTGCTCGCATCGATGTCCTCGACCGGCGTCGCATTGAGCGTGTAGCGGCCGTCGCTGGGCGTATCCAGCAAGCCGAGAATACTGAGCAGGGTCGATTTGCCGCAGCCCGAAGGGCCCATGATCGCGACGTATTCTCCCCTGTCGATCTCCGCGTGCACGCCGGCGAGCGCGTGAGTCTCCACCTCGTCGGTGTAGAAGATTTTTCTCACGCCCTCCAGGCAGATGAGCGGCTGGCTGTCGTTCATGGGCTGGTCCCCCCTGGCCAATGCAAATCTTTCAGTTCAGTTCCAAGCGGTCGTGATCGTCCCACTGCGCCGTATCCGAGAGGACCACGCGCTCCCCCTCGTTGAGGCCTTCCACGACCTGGACGCGGTTCACCGAGACCTTACCCAGCGTTACCGGTACGCGAACGGCGACGCCGGAGTCCGGCTGCAGCCGGAAAAGCCTGAGCGTCGAGTTCGGCTGCCCGTAGGCGGGCCGGCCGACGTGCAGCACGTCGGACAGGCGCTCGATGAGAATGGTGCCGTCCACCGAAAGGTCCGGTCTTGCTCCCCGCGGAAGATCGCCGACGATGTCCACGTCCACCTGCACGGAGCCGTTCCGCACCGCCGGATCGATACGGATGACACGGCCTTCGACGACGCCGTTCCGCGTGTCGATCTCGACCGGCTGGTCGAGCCGGATGTCCTTGGCTTGCGTCTCCGCGATGCGCAGCTCGGCCATCAGCTCATCCGGGCGCGCGACCCGCGCGATGTTCGTGCCGGGCGTCACGCGCTGCCCGACCTCGACCTCGAGCTCCTGCAGCACGCCGCCGGTGCCGGAACGAACGCTGAGATTCTCATACTGCTCCGCGCGCATCTCGAGGTGCTTCCTCTGCTGCTCGAGCCGTGCCCGTGCTGCCCGAAGCTGCGCGTCGACCGCGTCCTGCAGGTAGTTCACCCGCTCGCGCTCGACGTCGAGCCGCACCTTGAGCTGTTCCGCCGCGAGCTGCGCGCGCCGGTAGTCGATGGCAGGGATGATGCCCTCGGCGGCGAGATCGGCCTGCGCCTCGGATTCGAGCCGCGCACCCTCGTACTCGGCGTTCGCCGCCGCCAGCACCGCCTTCTGATCCAGGACCTGCGACTGCAGCTGCACCTGGAGCGCCGCGTAGTCCGCTTCCGCGGCCGTGACATCCGCGTTGGCCTCCGCAACCCGCTGTTCGAGCTCGGGGTTGCTCATCTCGACCAGCACCGTATCGGCCTCGACCACGGCGCCGGGCTTCACCAGCACGCGGTCGACCCGCGCTTCGCTCGCGGCCGCGATCCAGCGGATGTCGCGCGGGACGAGAATCCCGGGACCACGGACCTGCAGCAGCATTTCGCCCCGCTGGACGGTATCGATGTAGAGCGCCGCCCGTTCGACCGACGGTGCCGCGGGCTCGAGCGTGGCGATGAACACGGCGAGCGCGACGACTCCGGTGGCAGCAGCCGTCGAATAGCGCAGGCGCCGCCGCTGGCGATTCTTCTTCAGGTCTTCGCGGACGATGTCCATGCCTGCCCCGGCTCGAGTCACTCCCCCGCCTATGCAGGCTGCATGCCAAGCCAGCAGCGAGGCATTTCAATCACTTGCAGAGGTACGGAGACCGGCACCCGTCCGGAATCGGAACGCCCTGTTCGGGATCGGGACGCGCGGACGTGGCGGCGCACTACTCCGGATCGGTCTTGCCGGGATCTTCCGACGCGTCTCCCAGAAAGCCGTGTCGCACGCTCATCACGATCGTGAGCGTGAGAATGCCGACGATGATGCCGACAGAAAGAAGCGGCGGCACCGGTATCCACTCGTGAGTGATCAACTTGAAACCCGCGAAGGCCAGGACCGCGGCCAGCCCGATGTGGAGGTAGCGTATTTTCTCCAGGGAGCCCACCAGCACGACGTAGAGAGAGCGCAGTCCGAGAATCGCAAAAGCGTTGGAGCTGTAAACGAGGAACTCGATCCGGGTCACGGAAAGGGCCGCAGGCACCGAGTCGATGGCAAACAGAATGTCACTGAATTCGAGACCGATGATCGCCACCAGCAGCGGCGTCACCAGCTTGCGACCGTTCTCCTTCACGAACAGGCGCGCGCTGGTGTTGTCCCTGCTGACCGGCAGATGCCGGGCCAGCCAGGTCACGAGCCGGTTTTCGACCACGTCCTGCGGCGGCTCGCGCAGGCCTCGCAGCGCGGCAAAGAACAACAAGGCCCCGAACAGGTACTTGATCCAGTCCCAGCGCTGCAGGGCCGCAACGCCGAGGAAGATGAAGATCGCTCGAAAGACGAGGGCGCCGATGATCCCCCACAACAGCGCGCGACGCTGGTTCTCCACCGGGATGTTCAGTGTCTGGAAGATGAGCAGGAAGACGAAAAGGTTGTCGAGGCTCAGGCTCTTCTCGATGAGCCAGGCGGCGAGATATTCGTTCGCGGCATCCGTCCCCATCAGGGCCCAGACGAAGAAGGTGAAGCTGAAGCCAACGCCGACCCAGACGACGCTCCAGATGATGTCATTGCGGCGGGAGCGATGCAGGCCGCCGCGATGGGTGAACAGGTCGATAACCAGCAGAACGACCAGCGTTATGCCAAAACCGATCCACGCCCAACCAGGGATATTGTCGTCCATGCGTACTTGAGCTATGCGCCGATCAGGATGGGGATGCTATTGCCTGTCGGCCGCAATGCACCGACTAGCCGGCGTAGATCGCCGATGGTTTTCGTACGAAACAAGTCCAATCCACGCTCCTCGCGGCAGTCCCGGCAGTATTACGGACCGCGCACGGCACTGGCGGCGGACCTGCCGACAGGCAGGGCGCCGCCGGCACCGAACTCTAACAGGATGGCGAAAAAGACATCTACAGAATTCGTTCTGCGGGGCCCGGCGTTCCTGCGGCGCCCGCTCTGCGGGGGATTACGGATCTTCGGAAAGTCGGTCAGGCCGCGTCATGGAAAATGACTCCGAGCGTGACGCGACGACCGGAATGGAGGCGGCTCACGCCGTGTCGGACGTTGACCCGGTAATAGCCGCGCCTGCCCCGCACCGGGCGCTGATGCACCGCGAAGGCCACCGCATCGCCCTTGCCGAGCGGAACGACGGCCGGGCGCGACTGCATCCGCGGCCGCTGCTCCGTCAACACGAGCTCCCCGCCGCTGAAGTCCCGCACCGGCTCGCTCAGGAGGATGGCAACCTGGAGCGGAAAGACTTCCTCGCCGTAGAGATCCTGGTGCAGGCAGTTATAGTCGCCGGTTCCGTAACAGAGGAGAAGCGGCGTCGGCCGCCGCTGCCCGGAGCGATGACAGCGGGCGAGATACTCCTCGTGCGATCCGGGAAAACGCACCTCGTTTTTCATCGCCTCGTTCCAGCGATTGGCCGTGGGCGCAAGTCGCGGATAGAGCGTCTGGCGAAGGCTGCAGACGAGCTCCGGCAACGGATAGCGGAAGTACTTGTACTCTCCGCGCCCGAAGTTGTGCCGGCTCATGACGATGCGGCTACGGAAAGGCGCGTCCGCGTCGTACAAGGCGGCGACCCGGTCACATTCCGCCGCCGTCAGCAGACGCCCGAGTGGTGCGAATCCGTCCGCATCGAGACCGTCGCCTGCACGCTGCCAGTCCGTCGTCTCCACACGCTCCTCGATGCTGCGCAGCGGAACGGGAAGGGCGGCGACGTTCATTCCCGCGCCTCCTTCCGTAGCAGCTCCCGCTTGCGTTCGACGCCCCACCGGTATCCGGACAGCTCACCATCCTTGCGGACCACGCGGTGGCAGGGGATCGCCACAGCCAGCGCATTCGCCGCGCAGGCCTGTGCGACGGCGCGAATCGCTCCGGGACGGCCGATCCGCTTCGCGATGTCGCTGTAGCTTGCGGTCGTGCCGGCCGGTATGGCGCACAGCACCCGCCACACGCGCTGCTGAAACGCCGTGCCGCGCACGTCGAGCGGGAGCTCCGCCGTCGTGCCGGGCGCCTCGACCATCCCGATGACCCGGGCGACGAGGTCCTCGAATCCGGCGTCGCCCCCGACCAGTACGGCCTGCGGGAACCGGTCCTGAAGCTGCCTCGCGAGCGCGTCCGGATCGTCGCCCAGGTAAATCGCACACACGCCGCGCTCGCTTTGCGCGACCAGGACGGCGCCGAGCGAACACTCGCCGATCGCGAACCGGATCCGCTCGTCGGCGCCGCCCTTGCGCCACGCTGTCGGCGTCATGCCGAGCACCTCGCGCGATTTTTCATAGAAACGTGCGTTGGAGTTGTAGCCGGCGTCGAAGATCGCCTCCGTCACCGTCCCGCTGCGACCGAGCTCCTCGCGCAGCCGTTGCTCGCGCCGTGCCGCGGCGTACTCGCGCGGGGTCAGGCCCGTGTGCTCCCGGAACAGGCGGTGAAAGTGATAGCGGCTGATACCCACCGCCGCCGCCAACTCACCCAGCTGCGGGACCGGTTCGGCAGCCGCCAGCGCCCGCTCGACGATCCGGCAGGCCTCGACGATCTTCCGGCGCTGCTGCACGCCAGCCGAGTCCTGCTCCGGCCGGCACCGCTTGCAGGGGCGAAAACCCGCGGCCTCCGCCTCGTCTCGAGTCGCGTGGAAGCTGACGTTCTCCGGCCGTGCGCGCCGGGCGCCGCAGGAAGGACGGCAGTAGACGCCCGTCGTCCGGACGGCATAATAGAACGTGCCGTCCGCGTCGCGGCTGCGGGCAACGACGGCGGCCCAGCGCGGGTCGTCGACCGTTCTCTCCGCTCGATGGGGTCCTGGTGCTGTTACGTTCATGGCAATTTCCTCGCGCGTAGTCTACAGGATGGCCTCCAACCTACCCGCGACCGGTATCCCGGGCACTCCGGCGCTTGCTGCCGAATTCGAGCGCCGGTCGACCCGGCCGATCTCCAGCGGCCAGAAGGCGCCCTGATTTACGGCCAGACGTTTCCACAGGTATCACCGCCCCGCGACCGCGTGCTGGCAGTCAGGCATCTTCGTCAACATGAACGACAAGGAGAAAAAACGTGGCTACACAACGGGAAAAGGCCGAGCGGTTTCGGGCACTGCACGAGCAGGAGGGTGCCTTCCTCGTTCCGAACCCCTGGGACGCGGGATCGGCGCGCCTGCTCCAGGGACTGGGCTTCGAGGCACTGGCAACCACCAGCGCGGGGTTCGCCCAGGCCCTCGGCCGGCTGGACGGATCCGTGACGCTCGAGGAAAAGCTGGAACACTGCCGAGTGCTCACGGCCGTGACGGATATCCCGGTCAGCGCCGACCTGGAAAACGGCTATGGCGACGAACCGGAGCGGGCCGCGCGCGCGATCACGCTCGCAGCCGAGGCCGGCGTGGTGGGCGGATCGATCGAGGACTACAGCGGCTCCGAAATCTACGGGCTCGACCTGGCCGTCGAGCGCGTGCGGGCCGCGGTCAAGGCGGCCCGCGCGCTCGACTTCCCGTTCACGCTGACGGCGCGGGCCGAAAACCATATCCGCGGACGCGACGACCTCGAGGACACCATTCGTCGCCTGCAGGCCTACGCCGAGGCGGGTGCGGACGTCGTCTACGCTCCGGGCCTCGCGAGTCTCGAGGACGTCCGCGCCGTGGCGCACTCGGTCGACCGGCCGCTCAACGTGCTCGCGCCGTCCATCGCCGGCGTCGCCGTTGCCGAGCTCGCCGCGGCCGGTGCCCGACGCATCAGCATCGGCAGCGCCCTGGCGGACGCCGCGATCGGCGCCCTCCTTCGCGCCGGCCGGGAGATGCAGGACGAGGGGACCTTCGGCTGGCTCTCGAGCGCGGCTTCAGCGGCTGAAATAGCCGGTTACCTGCGGCCGTGACGGGGCCCCGTGGCAGGCGGTAGATAACCCGCCCGTTTCTGCTACGCTTCGCTTATAACAAAAACCCATAAGGGAAGATCCGTGAAGATCGGGGTTTTTCTGATCCTGGTGTCCTGTGCCGCTTGCAGCACGGGCCCCGGGGCATCCGGCGAGCTGACCGAAGCCGAATACACGCGGGCCGACGCGCGCCTCCGGATGATCGAGGAGTTCGCGCTCCGCAGCGAAGCCTGCGCGCGAGCCGGCGGGACAATGAACGTGAAGAGGGGCACGAATGCACGGCAGCCACCGAGGCCACGCGACTTGCGGCGGGCGACCTGCGAACGCGTCAGTGGCTTCGGAGGAGTGAACTGACCCGCCACGGCTGGCCCGTGGCGCTCACCTCCGCACGGCCGCGGCGGCAAACGGGCGGCGTCCTGACCGATTGCGCGGGCTCTCGCTCGTCCTGCCCGATCTTACCCGCCAATCGCTGGCGGACAGGAGCTAGTGTCCTGTCCCGCAAATAACTTCACATTTTTCGCTGCGGATTTTCGCGTCTGGCGGCGTTGCGCCTCCTCGCAATAGCGGTGCTATTCCTCGTCGCCGCGCCTTGCCAGCCACGAAAATCCGCGACCGAAAAATGTAAACTTATTTACGGGACAGGACACAGCTAGCGCTTGCGGACGAGTTGCAGGCCGTCGCGCACGGTAAGCAGCACGTTCT
>CAZTAE010000024.1:0-20244 GCA_964611535.1 uncultured Woeseiaceae bacterium | reverse complement strand
CAGGCAGCGAGCAGGGAGTGTCGGGGGTGTCTTCCGAGCGAGTCTCCCCGAGTGAGGAAGACATCCCCGGCGATCCCTGCTCGCCCTCCGCAACGTACATCGAAGGACAAAACGCTGCGGCAGATCGATCAGGTCTTCCGGACGTAGGTTCCGGCGCCCGGCAGCCGGGTGGTGCGGGTGCGTATCGGGTATGGGAGGACCTCGATCGTTTCGCCGCGTTCGAGCCGCGACTTGATGCGCGACCACCACTCGTGTGACAGGAGCTCCGCGTGGTATTTCCGGAAGAGCCGCTGCAGGTCTTCGCTGAATCCGAAGAAGCGGATGAACTCCTCCGGGAAGACGTCGTTCGGGCCGACGAAGTACCACGGCTCCGCGGCCAGCTCGTCTTCCGGCCGTTCGCTCTGCGGTAGCGGCCGGAAGTTGCAATCAGTCACGAACACGACTTCGTCGTAGTCGTAGAAGATGACTCGGCCGTGGCGGGTGACACCGAAATTCTTGATCAGCAGATCGCCGGCGAAGATGTTGCTCGAGGCGAGATCGCGCAGGGCCTGCCCGTAGTCGATGATCGCGCGCTCGACTTCCTCCCGCCCCGCTTCCCGCAGGTAGAGATTGAGCGGCACGAGCCGGCGCTCGATGTAGAGATGCTCTATGACCAGCCGCCCGTCCTGCGCGCTGCAGTTGCGGCTGCATTCGGCGAGCAGGGCTTCCCGGAGCGCGGGCTCGAAGCGTTCGAGCTCGAAGGACAGGCGGCGGAACTCCTGCGCATCGACGAGCCGGCCGGCGCGGTCGTGCCTGAAGACCAGCTCGTACTTCTCGCGGACCTGTTCCGGCCGGATCGTTTTCGGGTAGGTGAAGCGGTCGCGAATGACCTTGAAGACGACGTTGAACGAGGGGAGCGTGAAGACGTTCATCACCATCCCGGGTGCGCCGGCGGCCACTTCGAAGCGGTCGCTGGATTCCTCCAGGTGGTGCATCAGCGAACGGTATCGCTCGGTCTTGCCCTGCTTGGCGCGGCCGAGGACGGTGTAGATCTCCTCCACGGGCTTGTGCGGCATCAGCTGCCGCAGGAACCTGACGGCGCTGCCGACCACCTCCAGGTCGACGTGAAAGTAGCTGCGCGTGAAGCCGAAGAGCATGCTGACGTCGGCCTCGGAGAGGATGACGACGTCGCAGGCGATGCCCTCGCTGCGGTTCGCAAACGGCACGACCAGCGGCACTCGCCAGCCGGGCCCGTCGATGCGGCCGACGAGGTAGGCCCGCCGCCCGCGATAGAACAGCGAAGGGATGACTTCGACCTGGTCGGGATAGGCCGCTATGCCGCGCTCGCTCCGGAAGGCGCCGATCTCGGCGGAGATGAAGCGCAGCGTGCTTTCGATGTCGGCGAAGCGCCTCGTGAACGGCAGGTCGCCCAGGATCTCGTCGAACAGGAGATACAGCGAGCCGCGGTTCCGGTACAGGCGCGTCTCCAGCGGCTTGGCATCGCCGGGCGCGACCTCCGCCGCGACGAACTCGACCAGCGAGTCGACCCCGCGCGTGTCGAACACGCGGCGGGTGACGGAGCTGAAGAACGTCTTGTAGAACTCGGCGTCCGGGCAATCGGCAATCAGGCGGGCGTAGTGCTTCCGGATCCGGTTCCAGCGCAGGCGGTCGTGGACGCCGGGGCCGAGCAGTGACCGGACTTCCGGCAGGACGGCGGCGACGGACCGGTTGTACAGCTCGATGCGCTGCACCGCATCTTGCCGGCCCGCTGCCCAGTCCCTGGCCAGGAAGTGGCGGGCTGCTCGACGCGTGATGTCGCGAAACCGCCGGTTGTAATCGCGGAACGCGTGGAAAATCAGGGAGGCAGCCTGTCGTTCGAGCCCGCTCGCCGCGTCGCCCGGAGTCGCGGAGCGCGCCACGTTCAGGCCGCGCGCGACGGATCGACGACCGGCGGCATCGGTGCCTAGCGCCGCCAGCGGCGTCGGCCGGAGAGGCTGTGCCACGCCCGGCTCGAATGTCGCTGGGGCTTCCAGCCCCGGTGCGGGTGCCGGGCCAGCAGGCGCTCGTCCTTGAACAGGAAGATCAGCAGCGCGCCGCCGGCGAAGCCGCCGACGTGGGCCCAGAAGGCGACGCCGCCGCCGCTCGCGCCGATGGACGTCAGCCCGCTCAGGAACTGCACCAGTAACCAGTATCCCAGCATGAAGACGGCCGGCACGGCGATCGTCGTGATGTAGAAGCCGAAGATCAGCAGCATGTGCACGTGCACGCGCGGATAGAGAATGATGTAGGCGCCCATCACGCCGCCGATGGCGCCGGAGGCGCCGACCATCGGGATCGGCGAGGACGCATCGGCCATGATCTGCGCACCGGCGGCCGCCAGGCCGGACAGTATATAAAAGAGTGCGAAGCGCACGTGTCCCATGGAATCCTCGACGTTGCCGCCGAAAATCCACAGAAACCACATGTTGCCGATGATGTGCATCCAGCTGCCGTGCATGAACATCGACGAGACCAGCGTCAGCCAGCTCGACTGGCCGTCGATGGAACAGGGAAAGTTGCGCGGAACCTGCGCGAAGTCGACGGTACCGAGCAGATCGCCCGGTATGAGGCCCAGCCGGCAGACCGAGCGGGTCAGGGCCGGCTCCGCTCCCAGTCCCTGCAGGAGCACCCACGCGAGCACGTTCAGGCCGATGATCGCGAACGTGACGACGGGCACGCTGAGCTGGGGATTTTCGTCGCGGATCGGGAACATGGCGTCAGACGCCGCCTGCGCCGGCGAGCGTGCTGCCGGCGGGCCTCACGGGCGGACCTGCCCCTCGCCGCGCACGACGTACTTGTAGCTCGTGAGCTGTTCGGCGCCCACCGGGCCGCGCGCGTGAATCCTGCCGGTGGCGATGCCGATCTCCGCGCCCATCCCGAACTCGCCGCCGTCCGCAAATTGCGTGGAGGCGTTGTGCATGACGATCGCGCTGTCGACGCCGCCGAGGAACCGCTCGGCGGCGGCCCGGTCTTCCGCGACGATGCTTTCGGTGTGTCCCGAGCCCCAGGTCCGGATGTGCTCGATCGCCCCCTCCACGCCGTCCACGGCCCGGACGGACAGGACCGCGTCGAGATACTCGGTCGACCAGTCGGCCTCGGTGGCGGCACCGGCAGCACCGACGGCCGCCCGAACCGCCTCGTCGCCGCGAATCTCGCAGCCTGCGGCCGTCAGCGCCGCGACGACGTCCGGCAGGAGGCGAGCGAGCGCTGCCCGGTCCACCAGCAGCGTCTCCGCCGCGCCGCAGATGCCGGTGCGGCGCATTTTCGAGTTGAGCACGATATCCCGCGCCATGGATGGATCGGCGGACTCGTGCAGATAAACGTGGCAGATGCCTTCGAGATGGCCGATCACCGGGACGCTCGCCTCCTCCTGCACGCGGCTTATCAGGCTCTTGCCGCCGCGCGGAATCAGCACGTCCAGGAACGCCTGCATCGACGACAGCAGGTAGCCCGCCGCTCGCCGGCTCGCCGTCGGCACCAGCTGTACTGCAGCAGCCGGCAGCCCGGCTGCCTCCATGCCCTGCACGATGCATTCGTGGATGGCGCGGTTCGAATGAAGGCTCTCGGAGCCCCCGCGCAGGATGACGGCGTTGCCGGACTTGAGGCACAGGCCGGCGGCGTCCGCGGTGACGTTCGGGCGGCTCTCGTAGATCATGCCGATGACCCCGAGCGGGACGGATACCCGCTCGATGCGCAGCCCGTTCGGCCGATCCCAGGCGGCGACGACGCGGCCGAGCGGGTCCGGCAGCCCGACGATTGCCTCCAGTCCTGCCGCCATCGCCGCCAGCCGCGCCGGGTCCAGGGCCAGCCGGTCCAGCAGCGCGGGCGCCAGGCCCTTGTGCCGCGCTGCGGCAAGGTCCTTTTCGTTGGCCGCGAGGATCGCTTCGCCCCGCCGGCGGATGGCGCCGGCCGATCGCTCGAGCGCCTCGTTCCGTTTCCCGCCGGTCGCGCCCGCAAGCCGTCCCGCCGCTTCGCGCGCGGCACGGCCGAGCCCGTCCATCATTTCCGCGACGTCCGCCTCCGGCGGCGTCTCCGTCTCCTTCCGCGTTGCGCTCATCGTTCCTTTCCAAACAAGACGAGGTCGTTCCGGTGAACCATCACGGAACGTCCCTGGTAGCCCAGCCGCGAGGCGATCTCGCCCGAGCGACAGCGCACGATCCGGGCCGCTTCATCACTGGCATACGCGGCCAGGCCGCGACCGAGTTCCTCCCCGTCCGGCCCCGTCAGCAGGACCGGATCGCCGCGCGAGAAATCGCCCGCAACGGACACCACGCCGACGGGGAGCAGGCTGCTCCCCTTCGCCAGCGCCGCCACGGCGCCGGCATCCAGCGCCAGGACGCCCTTCACGTCCAGTGCACCGGCGAGCCATTGCTTGCGCGCGGCTGCCGGCGTGCCCCGTGCGTGGAACACCGTGCAGCGGCCGCCGTTCAGGAGCGCCGCCAGTGGATTGTATACCGCGCCGCTGCCGATCACCGTCGCGCACCCGGCGTGAATCGCGATGCGGGCGGCCTGCAGCTTCGTGGTCATTCCGCCACTGCCGAAACCGGAACGTGCCTCGCCGGCCATGGCGGCAATCCCGGCGGTTATGGCGCCGACCTCCGGAATGTGCTCCGCGTCGGGATGCTCGCGCGGGTCCGCCGTGTAGAGCCCGTCGACGTCGGAGAGCAGCAGCAGGCCCTCGGCCATCACCATCTGGGCGACGCGCGCGGCGAGCCGGTCGTTGTCGCCATAGCGAATCTCCTCCGTCGCTACGGTATCGTTCTCGTTGACGACCGGCACGACGCCGTGCTCCAGCAGGGTCTCAAGGGTGCCCCGCGCGTTCAGGAAACGGCGGCGGTCCTCGGTGTCGCCGAGCGCGAGCAGCACCTGGGCGACGGCAATGCCGTGGGCGTCGAATGCCTCCTGATAGGCATGCACGAGATGCACCTGTCCCGCCGCGGCGGCGGCCTGCAGCTCCTCCAGTCGCGAGCGGCGCCGGTTGATCCCGAGCACGTTGCTGCCGATCGAGATGGCGCCGGAGGATACGATGACCATCTGCTGGCCGGCCTCGCGCCGGGCGGATACGTCGGCCGCCACGCCCGCCAGCCAGCGGCGGTTCACCTTGCCGTCGTCGTCCGTGAGCAACGACGAGCCGATCTTGACGACCAGCCGCCGGCACCTGGCGAGATCGAAGCCGCCGACCGGTCCCTTGCTCGCTTGCCCGGGCGTGTTCATCCGCGGCTATCGTGCACGGGCACACCCGCCTCCGCCGGCTGGCGCCGGTCTGCGAAGCTGGTCCAGATGGCGAAGAACAAGGCCGCGATGATCGGGCCGATGACGATACCGGACACGCCGAAGGCGGCGATGCCGCCGAGCGTCGTCAGCAGGATGATGTAGTCGGGCAGGCGGGCGTCGCGCCCCACCAGCACCGGCCGCAGCAGGTTGTCGACCAGGCCTATCACGATCGCGCCGATCCCGATCAGGATGAGGCCCTTCAGCAGTTCGTCGGTAGCGATCAGCACGATGGACGCCGGAATCCACACGATCGGCGGCCCGATGGCCGGCAACAGCGCGAACAGCGTCATGACGACGCCCCAGAGCACGGGCGCGCGAATGTCCAGCAGCCAGAAGGACATGCCGCCGATGGTGCCCTGGATGACGCTGATCAGGAACGTCCCCTTCAGCGTGGCTCTGGCTACCGCCGCAAAGCGCGAGCGCAGGTGTTGTTGCAGCTCGTAGTCGAAGGGAATGACCCGCGATATCGCCTGCAGGATGAGGCTGCCATCCTTGATGAAAAAGAACAGGAGATAGAGCATGACGAAGAGATGCAGGAAGAACTGCAGCGCATTCTGGCCGATGGTCACCGCGTTGCCGGCGATCCACTGGCCGGCGGCGATCGCGGCGCTGGACAGTGCCTCCTGAATCTGCGCGAAGTCCACGTTGAAACGATGCAGGAGGTCCGACAGGTAGGGAATGCGCTGTTCGAGCCACAGCAGCGCGGAGTCGGTATCGATGTCCCCGCCCTCGATGTCGCTTGCCAGGTTTGCAGCCTCCTGAGCGACTGCGAACGCAATGAGCGAGATCGGGATGAGCACGGCGAAGATGACGGCCAGGGTGCTCAGGAGAGCCGCCGCGCTCGGCCATCGAGGCATGGTGCGGAGCAGTTTCAGCTGCAGCGGCCGAAACAACATCGCCAGCACGGCCGCCCAGAAGATGACCTTCAAAAAGTCGGCGACGAGCTCGAAAAACAGCACCGAAACCAGCAGCAACAACAGGTAGAAAAAAACCTGGTCGACGACCTTTCCCGGCAGCTTCATCCTGCATTCCTCGATAGTTTCGCCGCCCCTGCCGGAACGACGCGCCACACGATGGTCGGCGGTACCGGCAGGAGCGTCGGTCCATTGCGCGCCGGTGGAAAGACCTTGCCTGCGGCTTCGGTGGGAGTGTACCGAAATGCGGCTGAGCGGAGTATCCCGCGGTGCCGCGCGCGGTCTAGTTCTTCAGGCGATAACCGGTCTTGAAGATGCGCCACACGATGACGACGCAGACAACGAGGAACGCCGCCGTCATCGCGAGGCTCAACGCCACGCTCACGTCCGCGTTCTCGTAGAAGCTCCATCGGAAACCGCTGATCAGGTACACGACCGGGTTGAAGAGAGTCACGGTCTGCCAGGCGGGCGGCAGCATGCTGATCGAATAGAACGTGCCGCCCAGAAACGCCAGCGGCGTAATGATCAGCATGGGCACGATCTGCAGTTTCTCGAAGCCGTCCGCCCAGATCCCGAGTATGAAACCGAACAGGCTGAACGAGACCGCCGTCAGCAGCAGAAACAGCAGCATCCAGACCGGGTGCGCAATGTGTACCGGCACGAAGAGATGAGCCGTCGCCAGGATGATGAAACCGAGGATGACCGACTTCGTTGCGGCAGCGCCGACGTATCCCAGGACGATCTCGACGAAGGATACAGGCGCGGACAGCACCTCGTAGATCGTGCCCGTAAACCTGGGAAAGTAGATCCCGAAGGAAGCGTTGGAGATACTCTCGGTGAGCAGCATCAGCATGATCAGACCCGGCACGATGAAGGACCCGTAGGCGACTCCGTCGATCTCGCTGATCCGCGACCCGATGGCTGCCCCGAACACGACGAAATAAAGCGACGTCGAAATGACCGGAGACGCAATGCTCTGGAACAGGGTACGGCGCATGCGCGCCATCTCGAACGCGTAGATCGCGCGCACGGCATACCAGTTCATACGGCTCTCTTCACCAGGTTGACGAAAATCTCCTCCAGCGAGCTCTGCGTGGTCCGCACGTCATTGAAGCGGATTCCGGCGGCATTCAGCTCACCGAGCAGCGCCGTGATTCCGGTTCGGGCCGCGCGCGTATCGTAGGTGTAGATCAGCTCCCCACCGTCTGCGCCGACTTCCAGCCCGTAGTCGGCGAGCCCGTCGGGGATGGCTCCCAGCGGCTCCTGAAGCTGCAGCACCAGCTGCTTCTTGCCCAGCTGCCTCATCAGCTCGTGCTTCTCCTGCACGAGGATCAGCTCCCCGTGGTTGATGACGCCGATCCGATCGGCCATCTCCTCGGCCTCCTCGATGTAATGCGTCGTCAGAATGATGGTGACCCCGGACTCGCGCAGGTCGCGGACGATCTGCCACATGTCCTGCCGCAGCTCGACGTCGACCCCGGCCGTCGGCTCGTCGAGAAACAGGATGTTGGGCTCGTGTGCCAGTGCTTTTGCAATGAGTACCCGGCGCTTCATGCCGCCGGAGAGCGTCATGATCCGCGCGTTTCGCTTGTCCCAGAGCCACAATGAGCGCAGTACCTTTTCGATATGCGCCGGGTTGGCCGGCTTGCCGAAGAGCCCGCGGCTGAAGCTGACGGTGTCCCATACCGGCTCGAAGGTGTCCGTAGCGAGCTCCTGCGGCACCAGCCCGATGAGCGACCGCGCGGCCCGGAAATCCCGGACGATGTCACGCCCGTTCACGGTCACGGTGCCCGACGTGGGGTTGACGATGCCGCAGATGATGTTGATCAGCGTGGTCTTTCCGGCGCCGTTCGGCCCCAGCAGCGCGAAGATCTCGCCCCGGCGGATCTCGAGGTTGATGTCTTTGAGTGCGTGGAAGCCGGATGCGTAGACTTTCTGCAGATTTTGCACGGCAATGACGGGCGACACGGTACGAACCTTCCTGCAATGATGAGCGGCGGGCATGGCGGATGCCGACGCGCCGCGGCAGCAGCCGTTATTCTGCAGTGTTGACGCCGGCGCGTCACTGCCGTCGTTCGCGGCGTAGCCCGGCAGGACGCCGCGCGCGCCCTCAGTCCGGGCGGTCGAGCGCGTCGCGCAGCTTTCGCGCGAGATCCTTCGGGGCGAATGGCTTCTGCACGAGGACGATCGTGTCGTCCATCTGGATGGCGCCGCGCGTATAGCCCGACATGTAGACGGCCTTCATCTGCGGCTGGAAGGCGAGAAGCTTCGCCACCAGCTCGGGTCCGTTCGTCTCCGGCATGACGACGTCGGTCAGGACGGCGTCGATCGGTTGCCTGGCCGACCGCGCCGTCTCCAGCGCTTCCGCCGCGTTCGTCGCCTCCAGGACGGTGTAGCCGAGCATGTCCAGCATGCGGATAACGAGCCTGCGCACCGGCTCTTCGTCCTCGACGACCAGCACCGTCTCGTCGCCCCGCATCTTCTCGGAGTGCGTCGGTTCGGCGGCAGGCTCGCCCTCCGACGTCACCCGCGGCAACAGCACCTTGAAGGTCGACCCGTGCCCCGGCTCGCTGTAAACCCAGATGTAGCCGCCGGCCTGCTTCACGATGCCGTAGCAGGTGGCGAGGCCGAGTCCCGTGCCCTGCCCGGCAGCCTTGGTGGTGAAGAAGGGCTCGAAGAGCCGCGACTGGGTGTCGGCATCCATGCCCATGCCGTTGTCCGTTACGGAGATGCTTACGTAGTGTCCGGGCGGCACATCGACGCCTCTCGACTTCAGGTACTCGTCGCCCACCTTCGCGTTGGCGGTTTCGATGCTGATTCGGCCGCCGTTCGGCATCGCATCGCGCGCGTTGACGGCCAGGTTGAGGATCACCTGCTCCAGTCCGCCGGAGTCGATCCGCACCGACCAGAGATCCGGCGCCAGATCGGTCCGGAGCTCGATGCCCTCGCCGACGAGCCGGCGCAGCATCTTGTCGACGTCGCCCACCAGATCGTTCACGTTCATGAGCTGCGGCGAGACAGGGCGGCTCCGCGAGTAGGCCAGGAGCTGGCTCGTCAGGTTCTCCGCGCGGCGCGCCGCCTTCAGTACTTCTTCCATATCCTCGCGTACGGCGGACTTCGGGGGCAGCCGCTCGAGCACGAATTCGCCGAAGTTGCTGATCACGGTCAGCAGATTGTTGAAGTCGTGCGCGATGCCGCCGGCGAGGCGCCCGATGGCTTCCATCTTCTGCGCCTGCCGGAACTGCTCCTCCATACGCCTTTCCTGGGTGCGGTCGATCATGACGCCGATGACACCGGTAACGTTGTTGTGCTCATCGCGGCTCGCGGCCGCGACGAAGAGCGCAACGGAGAGCCAGCTGCCGTCCTTGTGCCGCATCCGGAGCTCGAGCGCGACTTCGGGAGCGCGTCCCTCGCGGAAGGCCGCACGGTTGGCGATCAGCCGCTCCCGCTCGTCGTCGTGCAGACGCTCGAGGAACCAGTCAAAGAATCCGTCGGCCCGGGGCAACTCGTCGCGCGACACGCCCAGCATTTCCGCGAAGCGGTCGTTGAAGAAGCCTTCCCTGCCCTCCGGCACCGGGTACTCGAACACGCCGGCGCCCGTCGCCTGAAGCGCCACCGCCAGCCTGCGCTGCTCGCGCTCGCGGGCCTGCTCCGCAGCCCGCCACTTGCGGCGACTCTCCGCCTCCGCAAGCTCCCGCTGCACTGCGGCATTCAGGCGCCCGAGCTGGCCCTTGAGGATGTAGTCGCGGGCCCCTGCCTTCATCGCACGGACCGCCCGCTCCTCGCCCATGGCGCCGGACACGAAGATGAAGGGAATGTCGTAGCCCTGCGCACGGAAGAGCTCGAAGGCGCGCATGCCGTCGAACGTGGGCATCGAGAAGTCGCTGATCACCAGGTCCCAGGTTCTGTTCCTGAGCGCGGCTATCATCGCGTCCTCGGTATCCACGCGCTGGTGCTCCACGTCGTACCCGCCGCGCGCCAGCTGCGCACGGATGAGCTCCGTATCGACTTCGGAGTCTTCGACGAACAGGACCCGGAGCAGCTGGCTCATGGCGTCACGGGAGCCGGTTGATCGCCAGCCAGTAGTAGCCGGCCTGCCGCGCCACGTGGGCCAGCGAGGCAAAATCCACCGGCTTCACGATGTAGCTGTTGGCGCCGAAACTGTAGGACCTCGAAATGTCCTGCTCCTCCTTGGAGGACGTCATGATGACGATCGGGATGTGGCGCGTCGTCTCGTCGCTCTTGAGGATTCGGGTCACCTCGATGCCGTCCACCTTCGGCATTTTCAGATCCAGAAGTATCAGCCGCGGCCCGGCGTTCGATCTGCCCGCAAACCTGCCGCGGCGGTAGACGTAATCCAGCGCCTGCTCCCCGTCCTTCACCCACACGACGTTGTTGGCCAGATGGTGCGCCTCGAGACCCCGCAGTGCGAGCTCGGCATCGAGGGAGCTGTCGTCGACGAGGAGTATCTCGACCTGCTCGTACTCATCCACCGCGCGTCTCCTTCGGCAGGCTGAAATGGAAGGTTGCCCCGTCGTCGGGGGCGCTGTCCGCCCAGATGCGGCCGCCGTGTCTCGTCACGATGCGCTGCACCAGGGCCAGGCCGACGCCCGTCCCGGGAAATTCGGATTCGTCGTGCAGGCGCTGGAACACGCCGAACAGCTTGTCGCTGTACCGCGGATCGAAACCGGCACCGTTATCGCGCACGTAGTAGATGTACTCGTCCTCGCCCACGATGGCGCCGACCTCGATGATGGGCGTCTCCCTTCGCGAGGAGAACTTGACGGCGTTCGACAGCAGGTTCACCCACACGTTTTCCATCAGGCCCCGGTCGGCCATCGCCGGGGGCAGGCGGCTGATGCGCAGTTCCGCGTCCTGATGCTCCGACTGCTGTCTCAGCCGCTCGAAGGCACTCTGCGCGAGCTCCGCCATGTCCAGCTCGACCCGCTCCAGCGCCTTGCGTCCCAGCCTCGAGAAAGCGAGCAGGTCGTCGATGAGCTGGCCCATCTTGTCCGCCTGGCTCCGGATGATCCCGATCTTGCGCTGTGCCTCCTCGTCCAGATGCTCGCCGTGATCCTGCCAGAGCAGGTTCGAGAATCCGCTGATCGCCCGCAGCGGCGAGCGGAGGTCGTGCGAAACCGAGTAGCTGAAACTCTCCAGTTCGCTGTTCGCGGATTCGAGCTCGGACGTGCGCGCTGCCACGCGATCCTCGAGTTCCGCGTTCAGCTTGCGAAGCTCATCCTCGGCCTTGCGCCGCTCCTGGACGGACTGCTCGAGCACTGCCGTGCGGCTTCCGAGCTCGTCCAGCATGCCGTTGAATGCATCGACCAGGAGTCCGATCTCGTCGGTGGTGGATTTCGGGGCGCGCAGGCTGTAGTCGCGCCGTTCCATGATATTTCTCGCCACCGCCGTCACCGCCGATATCGGCTCCGTGATCGCCCGCTGCAGCCGGTGGGAGATCAGTGCCGCCCCCGCCAGGCTCGCCAGCAGTATGGCGGCGAGTATGCCGAGGTAGTCCGCCAGCTGACCTGACAGATCGTAGTCCGCACGGATGCTGACGGAGCCGACGATCTCTCCCGACGACACGATGCGCTTGAAGACCGTCAGTTCGTCCCTGGCAAAGTAATGACCGTCGACGGCAGGCAGCTCGGGGAACGAGACCTCTGCACCGTCCCGGGAGTAGCTGGCAAACAGCGAGCCGTTTGCCGCATAGATCGCGGCGCTCGTGACGTCCCGCTTCGCCTCCAGCAACGACAGGTACTCGCGCGCCGCCTCGGGATCCTGGAAAATCAGGGCCGGCGCAGCGGCAAGGCCCAGAATGTCGGCCTGCGCGCTCAGGTCGTTGACCCAGTGCTGACGCAGCTCTCTCAGCTCGTAGGCCACCAGTGCCACGGCGGTGATCAGCAGCGCGGATGCCGATGCGACCAGGACGACGAAGAACAGCTTGCGGCGCACGGAGTTTCTGCCGGGCAGTCGCATCATTGCATCCCCTGCTCGACGCGCTCGGCAACCGCCAGGAGCTGCGAGCTCAGGCGGATGTTGCTTTTCCGGGCCGCAGCTAGCGAGACCTCGAAGCGGATCCTGCGTTCGACCGGTATGAAGTTGATTACGCTGCCGAGCGCCAGCGCTCCCGGGCTCTCCGTCACGAGGAGCGCGGACTGGCTGCGCGCCGCGCTCCGCAGGCGGGGCAGCTGCTCGATGCTCCCGCCAGCCACGAAGAGGACATGCACGCCCGCCACCGATTCGCCGGCGGCCAGCTCCCGCACGGACACGGGCCGGCCGTGCACGCTGCGGTCGGCGGTAACCGTCCGCAGCTCCGCCGCGATCGCGCTGTCTCCGGCGACGGCGAACACCAGGGGCGCCGTCGGCCCCTCGAATGCCCTTGCCGGCCAGCGGACGTACTCGGCGAACCGGTAGAGATAGGCCGCCTTGACCTTTTCCTCCGCAACCGGCTCGAGCGGCTGGCCGGCGATCCGCGGGGACCAGCAGAGCAGGAGCAGTACGGTGGAGAAACCGGAGAAGACGGAGACGGCTCTGCCGGGCCGCTTGTCGCGGTGAAGCACGATCACCGGGTGCGCCACGGTATCTCAAGACGGGAGCGTTCCCTGCAGGACCACATCCGTGGCTAGGCCGCGCCGTTCCAGTCGCTGACGACGCGCTCGAACTCGGGAACGGGAACCGCCGGGCTGATCAGGTATCCCTGCGCGCGATCGCAGCCCACCGACTCGAGGTAGTCCAGGGCCGCCTGGCTCTCGACGCCCTCCGCGCAGACCTTGATGTTCAACGCGTGCGCCATGTCGACCGTGGCGCGGACGATCGCCCGCGCCTCGTCGTCGTCCGGCAGCCCACCAACGAACATCCGGTCGATCTTCAGCTCGCCGAAAGGCAGCTGGTAGAGCTGCTGCAGGGAGGAGAAGCCCGTGCCGAAGTCGTCGATCGACAGGTCGATATCGTTGACGCACAGCCTCAGAAAGATGTCCATGGCCTTCGTCGCGTCGGCCATGGCCGTGGATTCGGTCAGCTCGATCGTGAGAAGGCTGCCGGCCACCTTGTATTCGCTGAGCAGCGCCGCGACGTGATCCGGAAAGCCGAGGTCGCTGATCAGGCTGGCGGAGAGGTTCACGGCGACGCGGAGCTGAAGGCCGTTACGGGTCCAGGCCGCGATCTGCTGCAACGCGTTGCGCAACACGTAATCGGTGAGCTGCTCGATCAGTCCGTGATCCTCTATCAGCGGCAGGAACTCGCCCGGTGACAACAGTCCGTGCGACGGGTGCTGCCAGCGGACGAGGGCCTCGGCGCCGTCGATCGTCCAGCGGCCGCCCTGAGCCGAGATCTTGGGCTGGTAGTAAACCACGAACTCCTGCATGTCGAGCGCGCGCTCGAGATCCTGGCGACTGTGGACACGCGAGGCGTTCATCGCCTGCGTGAGATGTCGTTCCAGTTCCGCGCGCTGCAGCGGCTTTTGCAGCACGCCGGCCATCTTCAGGCCCTGAGATCGTCCCAGCTTCTCGGCGGTGTTCAACACGCGCTGATCCATGCCGCTGATCACGATCACCTGCGCGTCGCTTTTGCCGTCGCGCAACTGCTGCAGGAGCTGGACCCCGTCGGCATCCGGCATCTTGAGATCCAGGATGAGCAGCGACGGCTTGAAGTCGGTGAGGGTTTTCAGGAAGGAAGCCGAATGATTGAGGGTCCTTACGGCATAGCCGAGTGGCGCCGCGACGCGCTCGATGATCTTGCAGATGGCGGGTTCGTCATCTACGACGAGCAGTCGGTTCCGGGGCTCCGTCATCGGTCGGCGCCCGGGCGATCGACGAGCTGATAGCGGAATGCCGCGTTCGTGCACGACGCCGCACGTCCGTCAGACGGCCTCCCGCACGGCAATGCCGATACTGCGACACCGCTGCGTGCAACGGCGAGAATTGAAATCACAAGGCGGCACCCCCGTACCCGGACGTTCGCATGCGAGTCCTGATCAGGGAATTATGTCCCGCCTCACGGGGCGCGTTCTGCGCACCGGCTCACACAATCAGGCGACGCGATTCCGGCGTCATTTGTTGAAATATTACCGGTGCCGGGACGGCGCCTCAATCGCACCACTGCGTATGGGTCATCCCGGACGGTACCGCCACCGGCTGGCGCCGATTCCCCGCCCTCACGGCGCCGCTCGCCGACGGAGACAATGAATTGAATTTGAAGGATTTTTTGACCATCGAACCGGGACGCTCGCCACGTGGAGCGTCCCCCGGACAAACCGCCGCGCCTGCCGTCCCGGGCGGTTCATCCGTCGCGAGGGGCCAGGCACCCGGTCAGGGGAAGCGTGGCAGGGCCCGCTCGATGATCGCTGCGGTGTCGATATCGGCGGCGAAAGCGCCGTAGCTCGCGGAGGGCTCGGCCAGGCGTGTCGCTGCGAACGCCCCCGCGACACCGCCGGGTGCGGCAGCCGCGAGCGTCGCCGCCTGGAACGAGAGCGCCAGATTCTCCGCAAAATGCCGCGCGCCCTCCGCTTCGATGCCGGCCGCCGCGAGCCTTTTCAGTTCCGCCACCCTGGGGTCGAGTTCGCGCGCGAGGCTGCGCGCCTCGCCGAGCTCGGCAAACGCCGCGTCCAGCACCGAGGGGTCGCGCGCCACCGCCCGCACGGCGTCCAGCGCCACGACGTTGCCCGAGCCCTCCCAGATGCTGTTGAGCGGCGACTGGCGAAACAGGGCGGGCAGCGGCGATTCCTCCACGTAGCCGTTGCCGCCATGGCACTCCATGGCCTCGTGGACGAACCCCGGCGTCCGCTTGCAGATCCAGTATTTCGCCACCGGCGTGAGGAGCCTGGCGATCGCGGCCTCGTGGCCGGAATCGCCCGCGCGGTCGTAAGCGCGCGCCACCCGGAAAGCGAGCGCGAGCGCCGCCTCCTGCTCGAGGGCCAGATCGGCCAGAACCCGCGCCATGGCCGGCTGCGCCGCCAGCGCCTTCCCGAACGCCCGGCGCTGCGCACAGTGCCAGATCGCGTTGGCAAGGGCTGCCCGCATGAGGCCCGCCGAACCGAACATGCAATCGACGCGGGTGCCGTTGACCATCTCGACGATGGTACGCACGCCCTGTCCCTCCTCGCCCACGAGCGTGGCCCAGGCGCCGTGATACTCGATCTCCGCCGAGGCGTTGGAGCGGTCGCCCATCTTGTCCTTGAGCCGCATGATGTGGATGGCGTTTCTCGTGCCATCCGGACGCCAGCGCGGCGCCAGGAAGCACGACAGTCCCGCGTTCGTGTTCGCGAGCGTCAGAAACGCGTCCGACATGGGCGCGGAACAGAACCATTTGTGGCCGACCAGCGTGTAGCCGTCCGTCGAGCGGCTCGCACGCGTCGTGTTCGAGCGCACGTCGGAGCCGCCCTGCTTCTCCGTCATCGCCATCCCGATGGTCGCGCCGGCCTTTTCGCCGGCGGGCCGACTCGCGGGATCGTAGGCGCGCGCGAGCACGCGCGGCTCCCACTCGGCCGCGACGTCGGGCTGATGCCGCAGCGCCGGAACGGACGCGTGCGTCATCGAGAACGGGCAGCACACGCCCGGATCCGCGGCCGTCAGCAGATACAGGAGCGCGGAGTGCGCGACGTGGCCCGCCTCCCCCGCCGTCCAGGCCGCGGCGCCGACGCCTGCCTCGATGCCGAGCGCCATAAGGCGGTGATACGCCGGGTGGAACGCCACTTCGTCGACGCGCTGGCCGTAGCGGTCGAACGCCACGAGTCGGGGCGGCTGCGCCTGCGCCTGGCGCGCCAGGTCCTGAACCTCCGCGGAGCCGACGCGGGCGCCGAGCGCGCGGAGCTCCGCCTCCGCCCAGCCGGCGCCTTCGCGGACTACGGCGCTCGCCAGGGCCACGTCGTCCTCGTACCGATTGACGTCCTCGTACGGGCGCGGCTGGTTGGTCACCGAGTGGGTCGCAAGGTCGCGAGCAGGTTTGAGGAACATCGTTGTCGGCTCCCGGGCTTCGGGCCTGCCAGTCTACACCCGCGCTTCGGGGCCGGCAGGCAACAGCGGCGTTGCACAGACCCGCCGCTTGTCACTAACCTAGGAACGCGGGCGGCGGGGGACAGGAGGAAGCACAGTGGACATGGCAGAACTGCTGGGGGAGGCGCGGCGTCGCGGCTTCACCGTCAACTTCGCCTTCGAGGGGGCGCAACTGCGATGCCCCGAGACCGGCGACCGTTTCGGTCCGGAGGACGCGAAGCTCGTCCACAGCCAGGCCGTCGACATGGGCACCGACCCCGGGGACGACGCAACGCTGTACCTGATCGAGGCGGGGAACGGCCGCAAGGGCTATCTGCTGGTTGCGGACTCCTTTCATGCCGATCCGCAGAAGGCCGCCTTCATCGACAAACTCCTGCGATCGCGCACGGACGGCGACGTCGAATAGCGAAGGCGTCCGCTGCCGCGGAAGCACGCTGCACGCAATGCGCGGGCAGGTCAGCTGCCGGCGCCGGGTGCGGCGGCAGGCTCCTGGCCGGCGGAAGCCTCCTCTTCGCCCGAGGCGACCACCGCTCCCGCCACGTCCTCCGCCGCGGTCGCGCTGATCCATCCCTGCGTGCCGTCTTCCTTCCGCACCAGCAGGTGCTCGCCATATCGCCCGATCACGTCGAGCGCCTCGTCGCTGCGGGCGAGCGCCACGGGGCGCGCCGATTCGGCAACGGAATCGAGCAGCCACGACACCTCTCCCGGTCGCCAGCTCGCAAGCGGCGCGGCGTCGTCCTGCCAGTCCGCGTGGATCCAGCCGCGGCCCAGCCCCGGCGCCTCGACCCGCAGCCAGTCGCCGCGCATCGCCTCCGCCCGGACGACCGAACCGGCCTCCAGCTGCCCCCGGACGGCCGACGACGTGCCGGGGGCGTCGCGCAGGTTGAGCAGCCCGGCCCGTGTCCTGACGTAGCGGGGCTCGAAGGCGACCGCAGGCACCTGTCCCTCGAACAACCGGGCGGCGAGCCGCGGCAGGGGGTCCACCGCGCCGTGGCCCCGGCGATAGACGCCGAAGTGCAGGTGCGGCGGTGTCGTCTTTGCGTTACCGGAATTGCCGACGTAGCCCAGCACTTCGCCCGCCGAAACCTCGCGGACACCCGAGAACGCGGCCTTTTCCAGGTGCGCGTAGTAGTAGGACGCGCCGCGCGTGCGCAGCCAGACCACGTTGCCGCCGCGCGAGCTCGTGCGGCTGACCGCGCGGCCCGCCGTCACTGCGACGACCGGCGTGTGGCGGGGCACGAAGATGTCGATGCCTTCGTGTTGCCTGCTGCCCGCGTCGCGCGGGTCGCCGAAGAAGCTGCCGACGCCGTCGTCACGGTCGGGAATCGGGAATGCGATGGCGGCGTCGAGCTGGATACTCAGATCGTAGAGCACGTCGGCCAGGAGCTCCGGCTGCAGGCGCAGCAGGTAACGGCCGTCGTCGGGAAGCGTCATGCGAAGCGAGGACATGCCCGGCGCCAGCTCGCGCAGGAGGTGGTGGCGCCTTTCGCCCGCGCGCTCGTGGACCTCGAACAGCTGCACGAAGACGCGCTCTGCGGCGTCGCCGCGCCGCTCGAACCGAAGCTCG
Organism: uncultured Woeseiaceae bacterium; assembly: GCA_964611535.1. Lineage (GTDB taxonomy): Bacteria > Pseudomonadota > Gammaproteobacteria > Steroidobacterales > Woeseiaceae > IDS-8. The sequence continues at coordinate 2,479 of CAZTAE010000024.1, read as the reverse complement.
AGCACCTGGCCCGCGTAGCCTTCGAAAGCGAGGCCCAGGGCGGCCGCCCGATGGGCGACGAAGCCGCCGCTTTCCGCGTACGGCGGCGCGATCTCCAGCGGAGTCTCGAGCGCGAGGCGCGCCGACTCGATCCAGCGCTCGCCCATCGCCGTCTTGCCGAGGCCGCTCTCGACCAGGCGGCTCGCGAACTGCTCGTGAGTGGCTGGGCCTTCGGGCTCGTCAGCGCCCTCGCGCGCGCAAGCGCCGGCGAGGACGGCGACCGCCAGAAGCGCGGCGGCGCGCCGGCAGGCGGCGATCGGCGGCGCGGTGAAGCCCGTTCTTCTCATTCGTCTTTGGATCGGCCGCGCGGTCTTTGGTTTCACTGCCCCCGCCGGACGCTGCCAGGAGTCGCGACGCCAGAGGCGAACTGCGCGGCGAAATGGCTTGCGGGACGGGGCGCTGCGTCACTCGCCGAGACGCGCGCCGCACTCGGCGAGGACCCGGTCGAACTCCCGCTCGAGCCCCGCATTGACGCCGCGACAACCCGCCACGACTCGTTCTGCCCACGCGAGATACTCGAGGCGCCGCTCCATCGGCCAGTCGCGCGGCGGTCGCATGCAGACGTCGCGCACGTTACAGACCTTGTCCGCGAGCTTGATCTGGCGCGCGCCGGCCGACAGCGACGGGGCGTGCCGGACCTGCAGCCGCTTGCGCTCCGCCTTCGGCAGCGACTTGTCGTCCGTGACCTCCTCGACCAGCCCCCGCACAGTCGCGCCGAAGCGCGCTTCCAGCTCCTCCGCGGTCGTCTGCGTGTCCTCGAGCGTGTCGTGCAGCACCGCCGCCTGCAGGATGTGGCAATCGGTCACGCCGCCGACCCGCACCAGAAGCTCGGCGACCTCGATGGGATGATTGATGTACGGTGAGGCGCACTCGCCCTTGCGCCGCTGGTCGCGGTGCTTGTCGGCGGCGAAATGCAGGGCGGCGAAAAGCCCCTCGAGGTCGATGGCCCTCGCCGGCTGAAGCCAAGCCGTCCCCTCGAGGTGGTCGCGCGCGGTCGAATCGTTCATGCCGCGCGAATGATAGCAGGCCCGCGTGCCCGTCTCGTTCCTCGCGCCGGTGGTCCACCGGCAACAGCCGGTCAGGCGGCGGGTCGCGGGTCGCTGCTCGTTGACCTCCCGCAGGCGCTGGGCTATAGTTGATTGATTAATCAACTCAGGGAGCAAGCGTTGTCGGACACCCGGGAGCGCATCGTCATGGCCGCCATGGAGCTGTTCTGGGAAAAAGGCTACGGCTCGACGAGCATCGCCGACATCCTGAAGAAGGCAGGCGCGAACAGCGGCAGCCTTTACCACTACTTCCCGGCGAAACAGGACGTCCTGAATGCCGTGCTCGACACGTATCACGCGGGCATCCGGCCCATGCTGCTCGACCCGGCCTGGGAGGATGTCGAGGATCCGATCGAGCGCATCTTCGTCCTCCTCGACCGCTACCGGCAGTTCCTGATCGACACCGATCTGTTCTACGGCTGTCCCATCGGCAGCCTGGCACTCGAGATCCACGAACCCGACCCGGAAGTCCGTGAGCGCCTGGCGGCGAACTTTTCCGCCTGGACGGCGGCGATCGAGGAATGCCTCGAGCAGGCCTCCGCGCGCCTTCCCGGAGACCTCGATCGAAAGGCGCTCGCGCAGTTCGTGCTGACGACGATGGAAGGCGGCGTCATGCAATCGCGCACGCATCGCAACCTCGAGGCCTTCGATGCCTCGGTCGGGCAGCTGAAGAACTACTTCGAACTGATGACCGCGGCGAAAGACGACTGATACCAACAACAAAAGGAAGGAACGACATGGAGAATGCACTCGGACAGATCAACTATTTCGCGGTCGTTGCAGCCGCCGTTTCCGCATTCCTGCTGGGCGGCCTGTGGTATTCGCTGCTGTTCGGCAAAGCGTGGATGTCGGCAAGCGGGATCACGCCCGAGAAAGCCGCACAGTCGAACCCGGCGAAGGTCTTCGGCATCGCGTTCATCTGGTCGCTGCTCGGAGCCCTCGTGTTCGCAATGTTTCTCGGCCCGGCGCCGGCCTTTGCCTTCGCCACCGGCGTCGGCTTCCTCGCCGGACTCTTCTGGGTCGCCGGCTCGTTCGCCATCAACTACCAGTTCGAGCAAAGGCCGGCGAAGCTGCTGGTCATAAACGGTGGTTATCACACGCTGCAGTACACCCTCTACGGCGCGATACTCGGCATCTGGCACTAGCGAACGAGGGAGGGCGCTCATAGCGCCTGAAATCGACGCTGGAGCTCTACCGCGACGGCGCCTGGGAGCCCTTCGCCGCGGGCGAGTACTCGATGGTGAGGCGCTGACAACCGCACGACCGGGGCTTCCGGCCAGTGCGGCCTTCGCTCAGTCCCGGTCGATGTAGCGCTCGGTGATCTCGCCGTAGGCGTCGATGCGGCGGTCGCGGAAGAACGGCCAGCCGTGGCGCATGCTGCGCATCTCGTCGAG
>CAZTAE010000023.1:2229-21121 GCA_964611535.1 uncultured Woeseiaceae bacterium | reverse complement strand
CGCTGCGCTCGGACGCATTCGCGTCCAGCGCCCGGCTTTGTTGCTGCAGCTTCGCGAGGCGCGCCCGAAGCGCCCGGTCACTCACTGCCGGTCCTTTCTATTCCGCAATGTCCCCTGAAATTCACAATTCGAATATACGCATCGCATTATCGCCGCGGATGGCGCGGCACTGGTCTGCCGGCAGCGACCCGGTGTTGTTGAGCGACCCTTTGATATCATGGACTTGGTGTGGCCAATCCGTCCCGAACAGGACCTGACTGGCGCCGGCCACTGATATCAGATAAGCGAGAGCGGCGGCGTCGTAGGTGATGCAGTCGTAATAGATGTGCTGCAGATAGTGATGGGGGGAATGCTGCATGCGCCGACGCTCCGGCAACTCGACCTCATCCCCCTTGGTAAAGCGCCCGACCAGGTAAGGCAGGGTTCCGCCGCCGTGTGAGGCTATCAGCTTGAGGTGGGGGTAGCGGTCAAAGAAGCCGTCAAAGATCATGCGGGTGACGGCAAGAGTGGTGTCGAACATGAAACCCACTGCCCAGCTCAGGTCGTACCGGGTCATGTCCATGAAGTCGACCCCCGGCGGATCGGTGGGGTGCAGCAGCACAGGCAAGCGCCGGTGGTCGATCTCCTGCCAGATTGGTGCAAAAAACGGGTCCGTGAGACTGCGTCCGGCGATATTGGCCAGAACCATGACGCCGCCGGCACCCGCGTCGCAGGTGCGGTCCAGCTCGGCAACGGCGGCTTCCGGGTACTCCCAGGGCAATGAGGTAAACCAGCGGATGCGGTCGGGATATTGCTCCCGGGCCGCCGCCATGCTGTCGTTGGTTTCGCGTGCCGCGCGGCAGCTGACATCTTCATCGCCCCAGTACACATTGGGGCAGGTCAGCGACACGATGGAAAGATCGATACCGGCCGCGTCCATCTGCTCGAGACGCAGGCCATAATCGAAGTGGCCGGGCTGCGGTATTGCAACGGGCGTTTCGTCTCGGAATATTTCCTCCGTGTTGTCCGGACGCATCTTCAGGCTGTAATGGCCGCCTTCGCGCCGCAACAGGTCGAGCCATTCACGTGTGTAAATGTGAGTGTGTACGTCGATTACGGGCATAGATCGATTCACCGTTGCCATCGGTCTCGTGGGAAAAGAGAGCCGACCACTCCGGCCGGCTGTCCTGCTACGTCAGAAGGTGATACCGGCGCGCAGATAATAGAAGCCGCCGTTCAGTCCATAGGACACGCCACGCAGGGGGAACTGAAAGTTGCCGAAAGAAGCGTTGGGCGGGCCACCGAAACCGCCACCATCGGAGATCCAGCGAATCACCGCATTGTCGGCGATCCTGTCCGGCTTCTCGTCAAAGATGTTGTTGCCGCCAAGCGCTATGTTGACGTTGTCCGTCAGCTGATAGGACAACTCCAGATCAAACAGCGTCGCGCTGGTGACCTTCTGTTCGGATGACGGATCCAGGCCGAACGGCTCCACCGGCCCACAGGCAACATCCGGCGGACAGCCGAAGATGGTTTCCGCGGTGAAGAAGTTGCTCTTGGTACTGCCGAAGAAGTTGCCGCGCAGCAGCACGCCGAGGCGATCGCGCTGGAAGTCGAAGGTCAGGTTGGCACGGGTGTTGGGCTGGATATCCTCCACGAATCCCTGGGACTGATTCCCGAAGAACAGGGTGGGCTCGATGCCCTCCGGAGCGCGAAAATTCTCGATCTCGGTTTCGTTGAAGGTTGCCGCCAGCGACGTCCTGAGGCTGCCGCCGAAGACGTCGGCATCGTGGGTAGTCACGATGTCGACGCCTCGGGTCCGGGTGTCAATGGCATTGAAGAATACGGCAGCCTGATCAATGGAACGATCGGCGAGTATCTGCGCGGGTCCGGTGAGGCCCTGGGAGTTGAGCAGGCCCACGCTCAGCGCTTCACTCAGCACGATGCGGTCATCGATGTCGATCTGATACAGATCCACTGTGACCGTGACCTCGGGAATGGCGGTCAGCACGAAGCCGATGCTGTAGTTCTCCGAGGTCTCGAAGTCGAGCTGCTCGATGCCCAGCGACTGGGTAAAGGGATCCGCAAGGCGCGCAATCAGCGTTTGCGCCAGGCCGCCGGGACCGGCCTGCGTGACCGTGGACGTAAAGCCCGCCTGCGGCAGGGACGGCGCCCGGAAGCCGGTTGAGAAAGAGCCCCGCAACGACAGGGCGCTCGTGACGTCGAAACGTGTTGACACCTTTCCGGTCAGTTCGTCGCCCACGCCGTCGTAATCTTCATAGCGCAGGCCGCCGGTCAGCAGCCAGCTGTCGCTGATATTGTGCTCCAGGTCCACATAAATGCCGTAGTTGTCGCGGCCGGTACTGCCTTCCACCGCGGGGCTGTAGCCCGGGAATGCCTGGAAACCGCAGTTCGCGGTGGTCAGGGGATCGATCACCGAAGGAAACGCCGCGGGACCGTCGATCAGTCCGCACGAGAAGGAAGCGAGGTCACCGGCCTTGAGCTCGTACGTTTCGTCGCGGTACTCGATGCCGGCGGCAAAGAACAGCGGTGTGTCGCGACCGATATCGAGCGGACCGCTGACGTCCAGATTGAATACGGTCTGGTCCAGAATGGCCTCGCCGGATTTGCCCGCAGTGGGGCCGGCATTAGCAGCAATCTCGGCATCGGTAGCGCCGGGGTTGTTGGCCAGAAATTCGGCTGCGATGGAGGCGTTGATCGTATTGCGGGTGCCGAAACCGAAGGCGTTCTCGCCATAGTTGACGGAGGTGTCAACGAACCAGCCGCCATCGGTCTCCCAGCGCAGGCCCGCGACGGCAAACCAGTCCTCGACCTCGGTGGTCAGGAACGGAAGAAAGCCGTCGGGGAACACCTGTGGCACCGAGCGGTCGGCCTGGTGCGGATGCCGGTAGAAGCCGGTGGACTCTCCCTCGCGGTCGTTGTATTTGCCCGTGGCATAAAGCTCCAGATTCGGGCCCAGAGGCACCATCGCGTTGGCCAGCAATATCCTGTCTTCCGCCTCACTGTCACCGATGCGGAAAATACGTTGCCCGGCGGTCGGCTCTGCACCCGGGAAAGCGAAGGTCCGATTGGAAACTTCGGCTCGATTGGTCGGATCGCGATCCCGGTATTCACCGGTAACGTTGAGGTAACCCCCATCGCCTCCCAACGGCATGCCGAAATTGCCGGCGAGGGAGACTGTGCCTCCGTCGCCATCATAGGTTTCCCCGATCTGGGCGCGAACCTGACCGCCTTCACTGGCGGTTTTCGTCACGATGTTGATGACGCCCGCTATGGCGTCGGAACCGTACTGCGCCGATGCGCCATCCCGCAGCACCTCGATGCGGTCGATAGCCAGACCCGGAATGGAGTTCATGTCGACCCCGGTGGAGCCCCGCCCGAACGAGTCACCGATGTTCAACCAGGCCTGCCCGACATGGCGCTTGCCATTGACGAGGACCAGCACCTGGTCCGGGCCCAGCCCCCGCAGCGTGGCCGGCCGGGCGATATCCGAACCGTCGGAAATGGTATTGGTGCCGAAGTTGAAAGACGGCACCAGCTGCTGCAGAAGGCGAGCGGTCTCGGCAAAGCCCGTGCGCGCGATCGCTTCGCTGTCAATGACGTCGATAGCCACCGGCGTCTCGACCGACGTCCGCCCCCGCACCCGACTGCCAACGGTAATGACTTCCTCCAGCGGCCCAGCCTCCGACTCGCCGCCGGCGTCAGGTTGTCCGGCCGCCGGAAGGGCGATTCCTCCCAGCATTGCGGCTACCGCCGCGATTCCCGTTCTGCGACCTTTCATGGCATCGTCTCCCCTGAACATATAGGTTTACTGCTCTGGTCGTTTTCTTGTGGCCGTAATGGCCATCCTGCCTTTGACTACGCTCCCGCGAGGTTCATGCCAAACACCAGCACGATGACAGCGGGGACGAATAACCGCAGGGACCGCCGCCACAGGCCGTAGATACCGCCCTCGCCGCCAAACTCTTCCTTGCGTGATTTCTCGCTGATCATCCAGCCCGCGAATACGGCCAGCAGAAACGTGCTGATCGGGAATGCAACGCTGGCGACAGTGAACTCGATCGACTGAAAGATGGAGAAGCTGGCGAAGCGGGCAATGCTCTCCAGCGGCCTGACGTCCGCCCAGACGTTGAACGATAGCACGCCCACCAGGCCAAGCAGCCAGAGCAGCACCCCGGCCAGCAGGGCGCTGCGGACGCGACGGATGCCGTGATGCTCGGTCAGCCAGGCTATGACCGGCTCCATCATGGAAATGGCGCTGGTAAGCGCGGCAATCAACAGCAGCAGGAAAAAGGCGACAGCGAACAGCGTGCCACCCGCCATCTGGGCAAAGGCCACCGGCAGGGTGACGAAGATCAGTCCGGGCCCCTGCTCAGGCGTCAGGCCGTAGGCGAAGACCACGGGGAATATCATCAATCCGGCGAGCAGTGCGGCACTGGTATCGGCAAAGCCGATCACCAGACAGGTACCGGGCACCGACGCTTCGCGGGAGAGGTAGGCACCGTATACCAGCATCCCCGCGCCACCGACGCTGAGGGTCAGCAGCGCCTGGCCCACTGCCAGCAGAACACTGCCGGCGCCCAGATCGCTGAAATCCGGATAGAACAGGAAGTCCAGGGCCTCAGCCGCCGCTCCGGTCAGCATGGCATGGATGGCAAGCACCAGCATGAGGATGAAAAGCGCAGGCATCAGCGCCTTGACCGCCCGTTCGATGCCCTTGCGGACGCCCCTGGCGACGATAACCAGCGCCATGGAAACAAACAGCCCGTGCAGCACGGCAAGGCGCACGACATTGGCTTTCAGGTCGTCGAACAGCTCCGTGGCAGTCGCCGCGTCGACGAGGCGCAGCGTGCCGCTGACCGCCTTGAGCAGATAGTCGATGATCCAGCTGGCAATGACGCTGAACAGCGAGAGCAGCAGAAAGGCACCGAGCACGAGCATCCAGCCCAGGATGCGCCAGTGGTGACTGAGCCCCTCCGCGTGGGCAACGTTGCCGAGACCGCGGATGGGGTTGGCCGCACCGCGTCGGCCTATCATCACCGTGGCGATGAGTGCGGGCAAGCCGATACTGAACACACACAGAAGGTAGACCAGGACGAACGCACCGCCCCCGTTCTCACCGGCAATGTAGGGAAAGCGCCAGATGTTGCCGAGACCGACGGCACTGCCGAGCGCGGCCAGGATAAACGCGTACGAAGAGCTGAAGTTCTCTCTGGGGGCTGGCTTGTCGGCGGCCGGGAACATCAGCTCACAAACCGAAAACGCGCTGTGCGTTGGCCCCGCGGACCTGGTCGCGGCTGGCCTCCGGAAGCGCATCGACACGCTGCAGGCAACCCGTCATATCGCCGATATTGAACGGATAGTCCGAGCCGTACATCACCTTGTCCGCACCGGCGACGGCCACGCAAAGCTCGAGCGTTTCCTGCTGGTACGTCACCGCGTCGTAATAGATATGACGCAGGTATTCGCTCGGCGGCCTCTGGATTCGTTCCTTGGCACGACCCGTGCGGTCGTAGACCCGATCGAAGCGGCCAGCGAGGTAAGGCAGGGCTCCGCCCGCGTGGGCGGCAATCAGATTGAGTCGCGAATAGCGGTCGAAAAAGCCGTCAAAGATCATCCTGGCAACGGCTACCGTCGTATCGACAATGAAGCCGGTGGAGGCCACCAGCGCATGCTTGCGCAGGTTCAGCTCATCACTCCCTGGTGGCGCCGTGGGATGCAACAGCACCGGCAGGGCGCGGGCGTCGATGGCCTCCCACACCGGGTCGAACAACGGATCGATCAATGCCCGGCCGTCGATATTGCCGAGCGTGAGCACACCGACCGCGCCCCGGCTGCAGGCCCAGTCGAGCTCTTCCAGTGCCCGATCGGGATACTGCCAGGGCAGGGACGCCATCCAGCGCAGGCGGTCGGGATACCGCGCGCACGCCTCGGCAAACTCCTCGTTGGCCAGGCGGGCCGCGGCGGCACTGGTGTCTGCGTCACCCCAGAACACGCTGGGCGCAGGCAGCGTCATTACGGCGATGTCCACGCCGGCGCCATCCATCGCGAGCATGCGTCCGGGATAGTCGAAATGGGCATCTTCCAGCACACAAAAGCTGGCACCGCGGTAGTACAGCGTGAGGGGACTGTCGACGCTTTCCCGGACAGTCAGGTCCGGACCGCCGCGGCGGTCGAGCAGCTCCAGCCAGCGACGGGAGTACATGTGGGTATGTACATCGACGACCGGCACCGGGACACCTCTTACGATTGGCTATTGCGCCCGCACTTGTTCTGTTGATCCGCAACGCGCCATCTCGATGATAGACAGCACAAACACGCCTGGAAAGGCATAGAATGGTGTTTTTGTACCGGTACAGATAGCATCATTCTGAATCTGTACTGCACAAATTTTAACTATCTGTATCGGTCGTGTCGGCAACCCCGGTTGCTTCGCCGCTCTCGAGAAGCCGGCTGGCGATCTGGCCGAGAATGGCGATCGCCCGTTCGATATCGCTCGTCCAGGGCATGGCCGCACTGAGTCGGAAACAGGCGCGGAATTTGCCGCCAGCAGAACAAAGGTGGCCGGGCAAGATCGATATGTTGTGACGCAAGGCTTCCTGGTACAGCATCCAGGTGTTGATGGAGGCCGGCAGACGTACCCAGATCAGATAACCCCCTGCCGGCTGTGAGACGCTGCACCCGGCCGGAAAGCAATCACGAATGGCAGCCACCATCTGGCGCACCGTCTGCCGGTAGCTGTCGACGAGCTTGCGCAGGTGCCGGTCGTAACCACCGCCGGCCAGGTACTCGGCGACCACCATTTCCGAGAGTGAGTTATTGGCGATACTGTGCTGCGCCTTGAGTCGCCGCACTTCAGCCAGGTAGCGCCCGGGTACCGCCCAGCCCACGCGCAGGCCGGCGCCCAGTGATTTCGATACCGATGAGCAGTAAAGGACCCGACCGTCCGGGTCCAGCGCCTTGAGCGCCGGCGGCCGTCGGCCGTGGGCGCCCAGGTCGCCGAAAATATCGTCCTCGATCAGCGGCAGGCGGGCGCTGCGCGCCAGGTCCACCAGGTGCTGCCGGCGCTCCGGCGGCATACTGAATCCCAGCGGATTCTGACAGGTCGGCATGACCGCACAGGCCTTGATCGGCCACTGTTCCAGGGCGAGCTCCAGGGCCTCGATGCTGATTCCCGTAACCGGATGGGTGGGGATCTCCAGCGCCCGGGCGCCGAGCACCTCCAGGAGCTGCAGCACCCCGGGAAAAGTGGGCGACTCCACTGCCACGATGTCGCCGCGCTGGACAATGGCACCGAGGCACAGCGCCAGCGCGTTTTTGCAACCGTTGGTGATCAGCACGTCATCGGCGCCGACTTCGCAGCCCGCGCTGAGCATGCTGCGCGCCAGCTGGCGCCGCAGTTCAAGGTCGATATCCACGGAACCGTACGGCGCCAGAATCCGCTCAATGTGCAGCCGGGACAGCCTGCGCACAATACGCCGCAGGGCGTTGACCGGCAGCAGATCGGGGTGTGGGTACGCCAGCCCGAGGTTGACCAGCCCCGCGCGCCATTCCTGCGACAACAGCTGGAACAAGCTCTGGTTGATCGTCACCGGCTCGGTGCGCTGGACGTCGTCCCGGCCGGCAAACACCGACTTCGGCGCCGGCACCTGTGCCAGGACGTAGTAACCGGACCGGGGCCGGGCTTCGGCGAGCCTGCGGTTTTCCAACTCCCGATAGGCGAGCTGTATGGTCGAGACGCTGACCCGAAAATGGGTTACGGCGCTGCGAATCGACGGCAACCTGTCGCCGACCGCGTAAACGCCGCTGTCAATCTGCTTCTGCAACAGGTCGGCCACCCGCGCGTAAAGTGTTTCCGACATCCGTAGCCCGCCTGCCAGCTGTCATCGACCCGGGCCAGCGCCGCATCCGACGGTTTCAATGCCGCCGTCAGGCAACCGATCACGGAATGGCTGGCCATTGATCGAGCAATGAGAATACCATCAACGCGAGCGGCCAAGACCGCCCCCCGGCGTCGCTTTCCGATCGCCCGGGGCCTAAAATCACCAGACACCAGACGAAGGAATCGATGCACCCCACAGGCTTCGAGCGGATTTGATGGACGGGCGACGGGCGGAGCGGCCGCTCCATCACGAGCACGAACTGACGAAGCAGCTCCTGTCGAGCAGCTTCGACGGCATCCTGGCCTTCGACGCGGAGTACCGCTACACGTGGTGGAATCCGGCGATGGAACGCCTCTCCGGAATGGCCGCCGAGCGCGTGCTGGGGCGCCGCGCCTTCGATGTCTTCCCCTTCCTGGTCGAGACCGGCGAAGACTGGTATTTCCGCGAGGCGCTCGCGGGCCGGACCGCGATCTCCCGAGACCGCGGGTTCATTGTCCCGGAGTCCGGCCGGCAGGGGGTTTTCGAAGGCTACTACTCGCCCATACGGAAGGCTTGCGGCAGCATCGCAGGCGGGTTGGCGGTGATCCGCGACGTCACAGAGCGGAAGCGGGCCGAGGAGGAGCGTCTCGCCCTCGCCCGAGCGGAAGAGGCTCGCGCGCGGGCGGAGCAGCAGGCGCGGCACTTCGCCTTCCTCGCCAGCGCGAGCGAGATTCTCTGGTCGTCGCTCGACTACGAGGAGATGCTGGGGCGGCTCGCACGCCTGGCGGTCCCCACCCTCGGCGATCTCTGTATCGTCGACGTCGTGGAGGAGGACAGGCTACGTCGCGTCGCCGTCGCCCACGTGAACTCTGCCAAGGCGGCCGTGCTCGAGGAGCTGCGGCGTCGTTACCCGCCAGCGCTCGACTCTCCCCAGCCGGCCGGACACGTGCTGCGGACCGGCGAGCCGCATCTGCTCGCGCAGGTCGACTCGGACGTCATCACGCAGCATACGATGGATGCAGATCACGCGGCGCTCATCGGCGCGATCGATATCCGTTCTCATCTGGCGGTTCCGGTCCTCGCGCGCGGCCGAGTCCTCGGCGCGTTGAGCCTGGGGATCACGGAGTCGGACCGCCGGTACGGGCCCGACGACGTCACCCGTGCGGCGGACATCGCGCACCGTGCTGCACTGGCGATCGAAAACACGCGCCTGTTCGCGACGGCGCAAACGGAGATCGCCGAGCGCGGACGAACGGAAAGCGCGCTGCGGCTCTCGGAGTTGCGGTTTCGCGCCGTCTTTGAGCAATCGCCCCTCTCCATACAGATCTTCTCGCCGGGCGGCACGCCCCTTCAGGTCAACCGGGCCTGGGAAGAGCTCTGGGGGGCGACGCTCGATCGAATCCCCGACTACAACGTCCTGGCGGACCCGCAGCTCGAGGCCCGCGGCATCGCGCCCCTCATTCAGCGGGCGTTCGCGGGCGAGCCGGTGGCGATCCCCGCCGTGCGTTACGACCCGAACGAGACGCTTCCGGATCGGAGCTACCACGCCGACCCGGTCCGGTGGGTGCGCGCGTTCGCCTATCCGATCAAGGAGAACGACGACGTTCGCGAAGTCGTGCTCGTGCATGAGGACGTGACGGCGGAAATGCGGGCACAGCAGGCCTTGCGGGCGAGCGAGGAGCGGCTCCGGTTGGCTCTCACGGGTGCACGGATGAACGTCTGGGACTGGGACCTCGCGACGAACCGGCTCGAATGTTCGGAGAACGCGATCGAATTCTGGGGCATAGCCGCCGGCGACGCCGAGGAGTTCCTGGCCGTCGTGCACCCCGACGATGTGCCGGCGGTGAGGCGGGCAGCCGAGCGCGCCATCGCGGGAGAGGAGCCGTATCACTCGGAGTACCGGCTCCTCTCGCCGGACGGCCGCACGCGGTGGGTGCAGAGCCGGGGGCGGCTCGAGTGCGACGACACCGGAAGGGCCGTCCGGATTCTCGGCATCACAATGGACATCAGCGAGATCAAGGCTGCCGAGCAGGCGCTGCAGATCCTCGCCGATGCCGGCCAGGCGCTCTGCTCTTCGCTCGACTACCACTCGACTCTCGATCAGCTGGCGCAAATAGCCGTCCCAAGGCTGGCGGACTGGTGTGCGGTGGATCTGCTCGGCGAAGGCGGCCGGCTCGAGCGCGTGGCGGTGAACCACGCCGAGCCGGCCAAGGTGGCGCTCGGCAGGGCGCTGTTCGCGCGACATCCTCCGCGCCGCAGCGATCGATACGGGGCCGGGCGGGTCGTCCGGACCGGCGAGCCGGAGTGGAGCCCCGAGATCACTGACGAGATTCTGCAAGCAGTTGCGAATGACCGCGACCATCTTGCCGCACTGCAGGGCCTCGGGCTCAGGTCCTACGTCTGTGTTCCCCTGCAGGCCCCCGACCGCGTCATCGGCGTCCTCACGCTCGTCCATGCCGAAAGCGGCCGTCGCTACAACCGACGGGACGTGGAGCTTGCGATGGAGCTCGGCCGGCGCGCCGCCGCGGCCGTGGACAACGCGCGACTGTATCAGCAGCTGCGGGCCGAGGATCGGCGCAAGGACGAGTTTCTCGCGACGCTCGCGCACGAGTTGCGCAATCCGCTGGCGCCGATTCGCAGCGGCCTCGACGTGCTCAAGACCTCCGGCGACTCGTCGTTCAGCATCCGTGCGCGCGAAGTGATGGAACGGCAGGTCGAGCACATGGTGCGGCTGATCGACGACCTGCTGGATTTGTCGCGGGTGACGCGCGGCAAGATCGAGCTGCACCGTGAGCGCATCGACTTGTGGACGGTCATCGGCAATGCGCTCGAGACGAGCCGCCCGATAATCGACGCTGCGGGGCTCGAGCTCGAGGTGCGCCTGCCGACGGAGCCGTTGGTGCTCGACGCGGACCGGACGCGGATCGCGCAGGTCATCAGCAACCTGCTGAACAATGCAGCGAAGTACACCGAGCGCGGCGGCCGCGTCACCGTCAGCGCGACGCTCGAGGGGGCGGACGCCGTCATCGAGGTGTCGGACACGGGCATCGGTATCCCGCAGGAAATGCTGGGCCAGGTCTTCGAGATGTTTGCGCAGCTTGGCCAGCCCCCCGAGCGCGGTCAGGGCGGCCTCGGCATCGGCTTGCCGCTGGCACGGCGGCTGGTCGAGCTGCATGGAGGGCGCGTGTGGGCCGAGAGCGAAGGGCCGGGGCGCGGCAGCACCTTCGTTGTGCACCTGCCGACAGCTGTCGCCACTCCGGCGCACCAGAGCGCGCCGGCCGCGCAGGCTGCTCGTGCGTCGGCAACGGCTCGACGGGTTCTGGTGGCGGATGACAACGAAGACGCTGCGCAGCTCCTGGCCAGCCTGCTGACGCTCGCCGGGCACGAGGTTGTCACGGCTGCGAACGGGCCGGCAGCTCTCGAGTTACTTCGGGAGTCCGTCCCCGACATCTGCTTTCTCGACATCGGAATGCCGGGGATGAGCGGGTACGAGCTGGCGCGGTGCATCCGGGCGGATACGGCCTTCGCGCGCACGACACTCGTGGCGGTGACCGGCTGGGGCCAGACGGAGGATCGGCGGCGATCGGCGGAAGCGGGCTTCGACCATCATTTGATGAAGCCGGTGGACGCGCGCGACATCCACGTGCTGGTCGCATCTGCGCCGCAGCGCCGGTAGCCGGATTCCCCGGACGAAGGGGTTCAAAAGATCGCAACCGGGTTACCAGGCGAGCCCGATGCACCTTTCAGTCTGAGAGGGGCGAAGAAGAAGGCAAACTCGTGAATGCCGTCATTCGCCAACTCCTCGGTGATGATGCTCTCGAGGAGGTATATGCCTTTCTGCGTCAGCAGGAGCTGGTGAACAGGAAAGGCAAGCGACTCGTTCGGGTTCGGCACGACTTCGATACCAAGGTTGTCGGAACCGATGACCACGACGTTCCTGTCTGCGAGAAACCGTGCTGCCTCAAGGCCAATGCCAGGCTCGGATTCCAGGTATGCGCTGTTATCGGTTTTCCAATGAGACCCCCAACCGGTATGAATCAGTACCACATCACCCTCATGGATCTCGGTGTCCTGACGTTCTAATGCACCTTCGAGATCATCTGCAGTAATTTCATAGCCACCGTCAAGAATTTCAACACCTTTGTGATGGGGGACGTCGATCAGTATTCCCCGAGTGAGGATAGCTCCGACGTTTTCGACGCCGAGATAGGCAAGGCCGTGCTCGTCTCCGAGCTCGCTGTGCCTATAGCCATTGAAAAAGCGATCTCCGACCCCTATGTGGCCAAGCGCATCGAATTGCGTCCCGCCTTGATCGAGTTCACCGCTGAAGTACCCTTCGTGGGCAATGAGTTTGTTCTCACCCAACGGACCTATCTCAAGGATGCGCATTTCATAGGAGCGATTTCCGAATAACGGTATCCCCGGCTCGTAGACGCGGCCGAGCTGATAAACCTTTCCTTGCCTGATCAGCCTTGTGGCCTCGAGAACCTTTTCCTGAGTCAGCAGATTCGCGGCGCCGCGCTCGTCGTTCGCTCCCCATGGCGAGGGATGCCAGTTGCCGTCTTCACCGAACGCGGTCGAGCTGACAGAGGAAAGCGTCAAAGAAACCAAGGCAGTACTAAAGCCGAAGCGAATGTGTCCGATCACGTTTTTGTTGTTACTCACGAATCACCCCTGAAGCCTGTGTTTATCCCGCTGTTTTCTGTTGCACCGATATCTATGCCCCGGCCACGAATATAGCTTATGGAGCTTTATGCTATAAATCCACCACACCGCAATGAGGACAAGTATGAAAGCTCTATCCAGACGAGGTTTTCTCGGACTGCTCGGTGCGGGTACTCTGTCCGCTATCGGCTGGAAACGAGGGGGAGCCGATCCGTTGTTTCGCATTCGGACGATCACGGCTGGCGTAGAGCTGGACGGAACGCATGATCTGGACGCGCTCCATCCGGCACTGGACTTCATCGCGCTGGCGAAGGCGAGATTTACCGAGTCCTTCGAGGTCCAGACCACACGGATCGCGACGCAACCCCTGCCGCGGTACTTGCCGTCGTGGATGGCCGCTTCCGGACTGGAGGCGGTACGACGGCTCGACGGACTCGCCGCAGACGCCGGTGTCGTGCTGAGCATCGGGCCCGTCCTTACTGAAGACACAGATGCGAGCGGCTTCGCCTCCTGGGCGGCCGACCTCGTACAGTCCACGACGGTCACGAGCTTCTCGAGTTTCATCGCGTCCCCCGGGCACGGGCTGCATTCGCATTCGATTCGCGCCTCTGCGGAGGCCATCTCGGCTATTGCCCACGCTACACCCGGCGGTGAGGGTAACTTCCGGTACTGCGCCACGGCCTTCTGCCCACCCGGCACCCCGTTCTTCCCGGCGGCGTACCACGAAGGGCCGCGCGCGTTCAGCATTGGACTCGAGTCGCCACGACTCCTGCACGCGGCCGTGGAAGGGGTAACTACGCTGGCGGAAGCGGAGCGCGCAATGCGATCGCGTCTGAACAGCGTGTTTGCGCCGGTGGAGGCACTGGCTGAGCGGGTGTCGGCCGAGACAGGCTGGCGTTACCTTGGCATCGACACGTCGCCGGCGCCAGGGCTCGATGCCAGCATCGGCCAGGTCATCGAAGCGCTGGCGGAGGCTCCTTTCGGCTCGCCAGCCACACTGGCGGCGTGCTCGACGATTACGAGCGCCCTCCAGGGGCTCGACGCCAGGACGTGCGGATACTCGGGGCTGATGCTTCCGGTGCTGGAAGACCAGGTGCTCGCCGAGCGCGCGGTCGAGGGGCGTTACGGGATCTCGGAGCTGTTGTTGTACTCGAGCGTGTGTGGCACGGGACTCGACGTCGTACCGCTGCCGGGCGATACGCCGGTCTCGACTCTGGCGGCTACGATCAGGGATGTCGCTGCTCTCGCCGCACGCTATCGGAAGCCGCTGTCGGCGCGGCTCTTGCCGGTTCCCGACAGGAACGTCGGTGACGTGGTGGATTTCGACAACCCACACCTGACCCGAAGCAAGGTAATGCCGCTCGGCAGGAAACAGGGCGCGTAGGGCGATGCAGCGTTGCCGGGATCCGCATCTCGATGAGAGATGCGGATCGAAGTGGATACCCGATTCAGCCGGGCGGGCCCCGTCGAAGTTGGAGACCGTCCGGGTTATCATCGCGGCGAACGAATGCCGATAACGGGGGCTAAGGTCGTGACCAGGTTTACCTTGAATGGCGAGGCCGTTACGGCTGACAGTGCGCCGGATACACCGCTGCTGTGGGTCATCCGGGACGAGTTGAAACTGAAGGGCACGAAGTACGGCTGCGGCATCGCCATGTGCGGCGCCTGCACCGTCCACCTCGACGGTGCACCGACCCGCTCTTGCGTCACGCCGCTGAGCGCGGCGGCGGGCAAGGCCGTGACCACGATCGAGGGCCTGGATTCCGGCCCGGGCAGGGCACTCAAGGAGGCCTGGGTCGAGGAGCAGGTCCCCCAGTGCGGCTATTGCCAGTCGGGGCAGATCATGCAGGCGGCCGGTCTGCTCGCCAACGATCCGAATCCCGGTGACGAGGAGATCGCGGAGGGCATGAACGGGAACCTGTGCCGCTGCATGGCCTACACGAGAATCAGAAAGGCGATACGGTCCGCCGCCGGCAAGGGGACGTCGTCATGAAGGCCCGTCCCGACAACGGCGGGTTGACGCGCCGCACCTTCATCGCCGGCTCGGCCGGCGCCGGTCTCGTCATGGCGATGGGCAGCCTGCTGCCCGGCTGCAGCCGGGAGCAGGCGGCGGGCGAGATGGCGTCTGCAGGGGGCGCCAGATCCTTTGCCCCGACGGTATGGTTTGTGATCGACGGCGACGGCAGCATCCTGGTCAATATCGCCAAGGCCGAGATGGGCCAGCATGTGGGCACGGCCCTGGCCCGGGTGGTCGCCGACGAGCTCGGCGCCGCTTGGCCCAAGGTCTCGATCAGGCACGTCGACAGCGATCCCAGATGGGGATTCATGATAACGGGCGGCTCCTGGTCGGTGCATACGAGCTTTGCGATGCTCTCCCGGGCCGGCGCGGCGGGGCGCACGGTACTGGTCGACGCCGGGGCGGCGCTCATGGATGTCGACCCGTCGGAGTGCAGCGTGGCCGATAGCCGGGTCACCGCCGGCGACCGGAGCATGAGCTTCGCCGAGATCGTCCGTCGGGGCGATGTCAGCCGCAGCTTCACCGACGAGGAACTGGAGGCGATGCCGTTGAAGCCGGCGGCGGAGCGCCGGCTCATCGGTGAGCCGGTGCCTGCGCTGGATATCCCGGAGAAAGCCACCGGCGAGGCAGTCTACGGCCTCGACGTCGAGCTGGACGGCATGGTCTACGCCCACCCGATGATTCCGCCGACCCGCTATGGCAGCCGAATCAAGGCCGTCGATGACAGCGCCGCCCGGGACGTTCCGGGTTACCGCCAGACCCTGGAGCTCACCGATCCCAGCGAGACGATCCAGGGATGGGCGGTGGTCGTTGCCGACACCTTCCCGGCGGCGATGAAGGCAGCCGACGCGGTGGTGATCGACTGGGAGGCGGGCCCCACCGCCGAGGTCACCGAAGAGGATCTGTTGGCCGAGGGAGCGAAGCTCGTCGCCGAGAGCGACTCCGGCGTCCTCGTGGTCGACGACGGCGACGTGGCGGCCGCGAGGCAGGCTGCGTCGGAGGTCCTGACCTCGACCTATCGCACCGGCACCGCCCTGCATTACACGCTGGAGCCGGCCAACGCGCTCGTCGAATTCATCGACGGCAAGTGTCACATACACTCCGGCAACCAGTGGCAGTCGCTGATCCTGCCCGTGCTGTCCAAAGCCCTGGGGCTGCCGGAGACGGACATCGTCATCCATCAGTACTACCTGGGCGGCGGTTTCGGCCGCCGGCTGTTCGGCGACCCGATGATCCCGGCCGCGCTGGCTGCCCGGGAACTGGGCCGGCCCGTCAAGCTCGTCTTTTCGCGGGAAGCGGACAGCCGCTTCGACTGCGTCCGATCCGCTTCGGTCAGCCGTTTCGACGCCTCCTTCGACGGCGACGGCAACCTCACCGGCATCGACCATGCGGCCGCGGCCGGCTGGCCCACCTTGGCCATGGCGCCGGGATTCCTCGCCGACGGCGTCGATGGCAACGGCAAGTTCGACACGTTTTCGATCAGCGGCGCCGATCACTGGTACACGCTGCCGGCGCACCGGGTGCGCGCAGTCAATAACGAGCTGGCGCAGCGAACGTTCCTCCCCGGCTGGCTGCGGGCAGTGGGCTCCGGCTGGATCGGCTGGGGCGTGGAGTGCTTCATGGACGAGCTGGCCGAGCAACTCGGCGAGGACCCGGTCGACTTCCGACTGAAGCGGCTGGACGCCGCCGGCAAGAACGCCGGCACCGAACCCAACTCCGTCGGCGGCGCCGGCCGCCTGGCGGCGGTCCTGCGCGATGTCCGCGACCGCTCAGGCTGGGGCCGTGACCTGCCCGACAACGAGGGCATGGGCGTGGCGGTCTCCCACGGTCAGGAGCGCAATATGCCCACCTGGACCGCCTGCGTCGCCCACGTGGCGGTGGACCCGGAGACCCGGGGCGTCCGGGTGAAAAAGCTCTGGCAGTCTCTCGACTGCGGGACGGTCGTGCATCCCGACGGCGCCATGGCCCAGGCCGAGGGCGCCACGCTCTGGGGCTTGAGTCTGGCCCTGCACGAAGGAACGACATTCGCCGACGGTCAGGTGACGGCGCGCAACCTGGACGCCTACACGCCGTTGCGCATGAAGGACGTGCCGGAGCTCGATATCCGCTTCCTGCCCAGCACCGAGTTCCCTACCGGGCTGGGCGAGCCGCCGCTGATCGCTGTCGCGCCGGCCATCGGCAACGCGGTGTACCGGGCCAGCGGGATACGCGCGCGCGACCTGCCGATACGGATCTGATCGATGCGGCAGACCACGACACAGCCCGGTTCGCCAACCCGGGCTGTGCCTGGTGCCGATGAGATTCCGGAAAAGACCGCGGTTGTGTGGACTGGCGTGTGCGGCCTTAACGTCTGGTTCTAGGCAGGAGCCGGCCAGACAAAATCGGGCCGCAGGCTTTCGTAGACCGGGCGGCCGTCCTCAGGCTTCCGGGCGCCGGCGGACGCATCGAAGAACGCATGGTAAGTCGCGGGCATGCTCGCCGGGTCGTAACCCATGAGGTTCGGCACGATCACGCGGATTCGCCGTTGCTTGTCGTCTAGCATGATGGGCGTGCCACACTCGGAGCACGTGCAGAGCTCCAGCGGCCCGTCGGGGTTCTGATCGTTGAACGGCTGACGATTCAGACGGTCGGGGTTGTCTACCTTCAGGTCGCCGTGATTGAAGAAGGCCACGTGAGTCGTGTCCTGCTGGGTCACGCGCTTGCACACGGAACAGTGGCAGGTGTGAACGTCTATCGGATCGTTGTCTGAGTAGGTGTGAACGTGATCGCACCCTCCGTCATACTTATGGGTCATGGTCGAGCCCCCTTTCATGGTAACTGCAAATTGAGCGATTAGTGCCCCACCGGAATTATAGCCGTAATTGACATCAGCTGCCTGCCCGGGGCCCTGACGGAAGCCTGGCGCGGGAAGACGGCTGTTGCAACCCGTCGTCCGGCACAGGACCGCCGGTCCGCTGGCCCTCCCCGATCAGGGTGTTACGCCCGGGCGCCAGGCGTCGCCTCATCGAGACAAGATTGGTGGCCCGCCGCAGCTCGTCGACTGCGTCTTCGAGGAAAGCGACGGCGATCCGCTGTTCGTGAGCTGGCGCGGCTCGAGATCGACGTCTGGCCAGTCAGGTACTCCGACTCTGCCGTTCGAAGATTTCCCGCACGGTCTGGACCGTGTCCGCGTCCTCCGCCGACTTGTCCTCCCGGTACCGCTTCACGCGCGCGAAGCGCAATGCCATCCCGGCCGGATACTGCGGGCTCGTCTGAATCTGGTTGACGGCGATCTCCACGACGAGCTCGGGCTTCACGTGCACGACTTGCCCCTCGCGGCCGGTCTCGAGCTCGAGCAGGCGGCGGGTCTGCCACTCGAGCGTCTCGTCCGTGAGCCCCTTGAAGGTTTTGCCGAGCATCACGAAGCCGTCCGGCCCGGGCTCCCGCGCGCCCAGATGCAGGTTGCTGAGCCAGCCGCGGCGCCGCCCGCTGCCCCATTCCACGGCCAGCACGACGAGGTCGAGCGTGTGGGCCAGCTTGACCTTCAGCCAGTCGGCGCCGCGATTGCCGGCCTGGTACGGACCACGCAGCGACTTCGCCATGACGCCCTCGTGGCCCCGTGCCAGCGATTCGTCGTAGAACGCCGTAGCCGCACGCCTGTCGGCGGTGACGATCCGGGGCACCTGGAGTTCCGCCGGAACTGCTACCGCGAGGTGCTCGAAGCGCTCGGCGCCGGCTCGATCGATCAGGTCCTCGCCGTCGTGATGCAGGCAGTCGAACAGGTAAACGTTGAGTGGTAGTCGTTGGCTCTTCGCCGCGACATCGCTCTTGCGGCCGAAGCGCGACATCGTGACCTGGAACGGGTGCGGACGGCCGTCCGGTCGCAGCGCAATCACCTCGCCATCGAGTATCACCTGCCGGGCGGGGCAGGCCTGCACCGTGCGCACGATCTCCGGGAGACTCGCCGTCACGTCATTCAGGCGGCGTGAGAAGATCCGGACCTCGGACTCCACCTTGTGGATCTGCACGCGCGCGCCGTCGAGTTTGTACTCGAGCGCGGCCTCGCCGAGCGCTTCCATGGCCTCATCGATATCGGCAGCCGGCTGGGCCAGCATGGGCTGGATCGGCGAGAGCGGCGTCAGTCGGAAGCGCGCGAGCCCGGCGCTGCCCTCGTGAAGCGCGGCCGCCGCGACGGCAGCCGGTTCGCCGGCAAGCATGACGGCGCGCCGCACGTCCGACACATCGACTGCGGCTGCTTCCGCGATCGCGTCGACCAGCACACCTTCGAGCGCGCCCTGGCGCAGCTCGCCCAGTATCAGCCGGACCAGGAAGTCTCGCTCGGGCGCGGTCGCACGCGCGAACAGCGCTG
>CAZTAE010000023.1:0-2129 GCA_964611535.1 uncultured Woeseiaceae bacterium | reverse complement strand
TCGGACAAGCCTCGCGAGGGCTATGCCGATTCCAGACTCTGGGCAGATGACGTTCACGCGACCATACAGGCGCTCGCTCTTGATCATCCGATTCTCTGTGGCTGGTCATATGGTCCGCTCGTAATACTCGACTATATACGGCATTACGGCGAGGAGGAGATCTCCGGCATCAACTTTGTCGGTGGCGTAACCAAACTCGGCAGCGAAGAAGCGGCTTCCGTATTGACTGATGATTTTATCAGCCTTCTGCCAGGATTCGTTTCCACCGATGCGGAGGAGAGCGTGCACAGTCTCGACTCGCTGATTCGGCTATGCTTTGCCACCGAACTGTCCGCCATGGATCGCTACCTGATGCTGGGCTATAACCTTTCCGTCCCGCCATACGTCCGCGAGGCGATGTTTGCCCGCTCGTTCGACAATGACGATCTTCTGCCCCGGCTCGAAATACCTGTACTGATTACTCAGGGCGACAAGGATGCAGTCGTCAAATCCAGCGTCATCGATCAACAGATGGCCCGCATTGCGCATGCCCGGGTCCGGCCGATCGAGAACGCCGGACACGCTTGCTTCTGGGACGAAGCCCCGGCTTATAATCGCTGCCTGCGCGAGTTCTCCGAAGCAATGTAGCGCACTCGAGCTTGCGAAGCGCGCCGGTACCGCGCGAGCAACTGTCTCGAACCGCACCAGGCCTTTACCTGCCTGACGGAAGTCATCAGTTCCGGCCGCAAGCTGCGCCGGTCAGCGTCGGCGGAGCCAGTGTACTGGCACCGAGCCGCCGGACTACCCGGTCAGTCCCAGGGCGTCGCCCAGCCGCACGGTCACTATCAGGAACACGACCGCCAGCGCGAACAGCTTGAGCAACAGCGGTACGACGAAGCGTACCCAGGCTCCGTACGGAATCCTGCCCAGCGCCAGCGCGCCCATCACGAGCGCGCTGGTGGGTACGACCATGTTGGTGAACCCGTCGCCGAACTGATAGGCGATGACGGCGGTCTGCTGCGGCACGTCCGTCAGCGTCGCCAGCGGCGACATGATCGGCATCGTGACGAATGCCTGGCCGCTGCCTGACGGAACGAAGAAGTTGCAGACTGTCTGCACGACCAGCATGCCGACGGCGGAAGCTTCCGGGCCCAGGTCGGCGAGGACGCCGGCAATGGCGTGAATCACCGTATCGATCACCTGTCCGTCCGCCAGCACGACCTCGATGGTTCTCGCGAAACCGACGAGGAGGGCCGCTGCGGTCATGTCGGCGGCCCCGGCGACGAAGGTGCGGCTGGTCTCACCGGCAGGGATGCGCGCAATGAAAGCCGTGGCAAGGCCGATGGCGAGGAACACGGCGTTCAGCTCGCCGATATACCAGCCGTGGGCCGCCACGCCCCAGACGAAGCCGACGACGCCGGCCAGGAAGACGCCCAGGATCGCGATGCGCGCAGGGCTGAGCTCGATGTCCTGCGGCAGCTCGAAGCCCTTGTCGTAGCTGACGTGTGCCACGAGGCTCGTCTCCGGATTCTCCCGGACACGCATCGCATACCGGTAAAGGTGGTGAAAGGCAATCGTCAGAAAGGCCGCCATCATCACCAGGCGGAAGCCCCACCCTGACGTGATGGGTACGTTGGCGATGTCCTGGGCGATGATGACGCCGAATGGATTCGTGCCGGCGCACGCCCAGCCGATGCCATAGGGTATCCAGACCATGCCCATTGCCACGATTGCGTCCATGCGCATCGCGAGGCTCATCGTGACGATGATCGGTATCAGGGGCACGTATTCCTCGCCCATCCCGATCGTGAACGACCCCAGGCTGAACATGACCAGGCAGCCCGCGATAAGGATCCAGGGGCTGTGCCCGAGGTGCAGCACGGCCTTGTGCAGGAATGCGTCGATCGCGCCGCTGCGCCGGAGTATGGCAATGACGCCGCCGACGATGAAAATGAGAAAGATGATCTCCTGGGCCGCCGCGAATCCCTTTGGCACGGCCAGCAGGAAATACCAGGGCCGTATCTCGACGGCCGTCCCGGCGTCCGCCCGGGTATAGGTGTCCGGCACCACCATCGACCGGTCCGGATTTTTCGGGTAGGGCTGGCGCTCGAATTCGCCCTGCGGGATGACGTACACCAGCAGCTGCGCGA
>CAZTAE010000022.1:0-21930 GCA_964611535.1 uncultured Woeseiaceae bacterium | reverse complement strand
CCGCCTTCGGTGATCGAGCGTATGGCGTACTCCTTCGACTCCGCGGCATGGGAGAAGATGACCAGCTCGCCGAGCAAGCCGAGGCCGAACAACTGCACGCCAAGAACGATCAGCAGGGAGCCGAGCAACAGCGCGGGCCGCTCCGCGAGGGAAACGCCGAAGAACAATCGCTCGACGACCAGCACCAGCACGAAAGCAGCGCCGAATGCGGCGGCTGCGAATCCCAGGGTACCGAAGAACCTCAGCGGCTTCTTCGTGAACCGGACCAGGAAGAAGACCGTCAGCAAGTCGAGTACGCGGTGTATGTACTCCCGCCAGCTGTGGCCCCCCCGCAACTTGTCCTTCGGTGATTGCTGCAGCTCGACCTCCCGCACCTGGAATCCTCTGCGAACGGCCAGCAGGGGCAGAAAGCGATGCTGGTCGCCGTACAGCGGGATCTCCGTGGCGACCTGCTTCTTGAACAGACGCACGCCGCACCCGAGATCCCGGTAGTCGAAGCCGGTGACGAACTTGAGCAGTGCGTGAAACACCCGGCGTCGTAGCCTCCCGAACGATGACTCCACCCGCGGGGAGCGGACGGCCAGCAGGACGTCGTCATGTTCACCGGCCGAGCGAATCAGTTTCGGGATCTCCGTCGCCGACACCTGCCAGTAGGGGGGCAGGGTGAGGATCACGTTGCCGCGCGCCTCGCTGAAACCTGCCATCAGTGCAGCCGACTCGCCGAACTGCCGGGTGAACTGCAGGATTCGAAGCCACTCGTGGTTCCTGGCGTACTCCCGCAAGGGCTCGAAGATCGCCTGCTTCAGACCGTCCAGTACGACGATGATCTCCACGGGCAGGTCCGCATCCCGTAGCGCCGCGGCATACTCATCGATCACCTCGATGCCATCCCCGTCGACGAGCGACCCCACCGGGATGATTACGCTGTAGAAGCTGTCTTTTGAGTTCATCTTTGTGTATTACCGCTGCAGGCTGCTAGCCGCGTGTTTTTCCGTCGACTGTCCGGTGAACGGCCATTGGCGATCCTCGCAGAACCCGGCCCGAGGCCGCGGTCGAGAAGATGAGCTCGCCGATGGCGCCGCCCAGGACCAGAAAGATTCCGAGGGCGCCAAAGAGGACCCCGGTGCCGGCAAATGGCAACGACATCTTGCCGCCATACAGAATGAGGGGCACCAGCGAAGCGATCATGGCCAGGAAACCCAGCAGGAAGAACGGAATGGACAGGAAGCCGAACCACACCATCGGACGCTGCGAGAATCCGACGATGGTCTTGATGGTCAACAGATCCAGCAGCACCCTGTAGATGCGCGACAAGCCGTACTTCGACTCGCCGTAGAGCCGGGCGTGGTGACGAACCTTCATCTCCGCGATCCGGGCGCCCGTCATCGACACCATTGCCGGAATGAAGCGGTGCATCTCGTTGTACAAGGGCACGGACCGGATGATGTTTGCCCGGTAGGCCTTCAGGGAACAGCCGTTGTCCTTGATGGGCACGCCTGTCACCTTGCCGATCAGCCAGTTTGCTATTTTCGAAGGTATCTTGCGCGATACGAGCTTGTCCTGCCTGTTGAAACGCCAGCCGACGACGATGTCGTAGCCTTCGTCCATCTTCGCGACCAGCTCGGGAATGTCCCGCGGGTCGTTCTGCAGGTCGCCGTCCATGGTGACGATGACTTCCCCGCGAGCCAGATCGATTCCGGCCGCCATGGCAGGCGTCTGGCCATAGTTCTTCCGGAACTCCACTACGCGCAACCGTTCGTCGCTTGCGGCGATGTCCGACGCGATTGCCAGGGTGCGGTCGCGGCTGCCGTCATCGACGAATATGATCTCGAAGTCGTATCCTGACGGCGCCACGGCCTCGACGATCGATGAATAGAGCCGTTCCACGCTCTCCTCTTCGTTGTAAAGAGGCACGACGACGGTCAGGTTCACGGGCAGTCCTTGGCGCATTCAGTTGAGCGGGCGGCTGGCGACAGGCGGGTCAGTCCTACGGCGGCAGAGTAGTGGGTGGTCAGTAGTAATAGGATACCGATCCGCCTTCTCGTGACTGGTTCAGGACGACGCCAAGCAGCTTCCTGTCGCCGAGCATCTCCATGGTCCGGGCCAGGGAATTCCTCTCGGTCATACCCTCGGAGACGACCATCAGTATGGCGTCCGCATAGGGGGAAAAGGCCAGGACGTCGTCACAGGCAAGAACCGGCGGCATATCGAAGATACAGATCGTCTCCGGGCCCTGTTCCGCCAGCCATTTCAGCAGGTCGCGCATACGTGGCGATGCCAGCAGGTCGGACGAGTTGGGCACCGGCTCGCGATTCGGAATGATGACCAGTCGGTCCAGACCTGCCGGTGAGTACACGATGTCGTCCAGCTCGGCATTGCCGGTCAGGTAATCTCCGATGCTTGCCTGGACGTCCAGGCCGAAGTATTCAGGCAACGCCGATCGCTGCAGGTCCAGGTCGACGAGCACGACGGCCTGATTGACGTCGTTGGAAATGCTCACAGCGAGGTTGCACGCGGTCAGGGTTTTGCCTTCGCCGGCCGCCGCGCTGGTCACGATCAGTGTGCGCCAGTCGTTGGCACGCATCCTCTGCAGGGTGCGGGTGCGCAGCATCTTGTAGGCGGTGATCGCGCTGCGATCCTCGATCGCCGGCAGGATCTTGTTCTTCTCCATCGCCTGCGAGCGAATGGTGGCGGCAGTCAGTCGCTTGAAGATTCCGGTGGTTGCAGCTACCGAATCCCTGGTGACCTGGCCGAGCGAGCGCGCTTCGGTATTCCTTCCCGCGTTGCGCTTCTTCTCGGCTTCGAGAACCTTCTGAATGATTGACATGGTAGCTTGCCTCGTTCCCTGAATGACCTGTCAACTGCTGATGGCGGCCATGACCAATACGATGATCGCGCCGAGCATCAGGGCGCTGAAGCACGTGATAAGGAGTTGTCGCCGCCGGTGCGCGCGCGAGACGGAGTTCTGCACGATGGGCACCGCGGCAATCGCGTGCGTCTGCATGATCGTGCGCACGTCCCTGTTGCCGCGTACCGTGTTGTCGGTGAATTCGGCGAAGATCGCTGCCCCGCCTCCGAGGCTTGTTGCGACGAACAGGCCGAGGATCGTGATCGCCAGGCGCGGCGGTCCGGTCGGGTAGTCCGGAGCCACGGCAGCCCTGACCTGCCGGAGGCGGGCACCGAGCTCTCCGGACTCGAACGACTGCGTTTGCTGCGCCTGCGACAGGCGTTCCCGCAGGCCGTCGAATGCGAGGTTCGCCGTTTGCAGCTCGCGCTGCAGCGCCTGGAACTGCCGCTCTACCTGCGGCATGGCCGCAATCCGGTCCTGCAGACTGGCGCGGTCGTTACGCAGTTCCTCCGCCCGTTCGCGAAGACTCTCCAGGTTGGAATCCAGTGCGTTGATCTGCGCGCGGAGCTGCAGGTACAGCGGGTCCTCGATGTTGTCGCTGCCCTGAAAGGCTCCGCTGGTGCGCGCCTCCTCGAGCCGGCGCTTCAGGCTGATCACGTCGGGATGCTCCTCCGAGTAGCGCTCCTGCGCGGCGGCCAGTTCCGCCTCGAGTTGCACGACTTCCGACGGGCCGCCTTCGCTGGAGGCGCTCGTCAGCGCGGCGACCTGGCGCTTGATGCGGATTACGTCCGGGTGATCCGGCCCGTAGAGGGAGACCGCCCGGTGGTACTCGGCTTCGAGTGTCGCCAACGTTCCGCCCGCGCCGACCCGCTGCCGGATTTCCTGAAGCTGTGCTTCGCGGAAGAACCGGTCCTGCTGCAGGTTCCTTATCTCGCGCTGCACGTTCTCCAGCTCCCGCTCCGTACGCTCGAGCGCGGTCATGTTCAGCACCATGAGGTCCGGGAGCTGGCCTGCGTGCTGTTCCTTGAATCCCGCGATCTCCGACTCGATGTCGGCGATTTCCTGCCGCTTTGCCTCGATTTGCTGGCGGAGGAACTCCGACGCGGCGTTTGCCTGCTCCATGCGCGTGGCCCTGTCCTCCTCCAGGAAGGCGGTGGCGACGTTGTTCGCGATCGACGCGGCGGCCACGGGATCGCGGCCGGTGAAGCCGGTCCTGAAGCCCGTTATCAGGTTGACTTCCTTGCCGGAAGCCTCGTCCATCACCGCCGTGGTGACCATCTGGATGGTAATGTCGTTCTGCAGACGGCGGATCAGTTGGCTTTCGTCCATTTCTCCGCGATCTTCCGCATAGGCACCGGACTCCTCGAGCCACTTGCGCAGATTGTCCCGCGTCATCACCTTCTGCTGCAGGTTCTTGATGTACTGGTCTGCGTAGTTGGTCATCATGATGGGTTCCAGGAGCTCCACGTTCGGCCCGTCGAGGTCGATCCGCATCTCGGCGCTCGTGCCGTAGACGTCGGGTTGCAGGAGCGCATAGGCGGCCGTCGTGACGAATATTGCCGCCAGGATGCCGACGAAGAGCTTGATACGGCGCCGGAAGGCGTCCAGGTAGTCACTGATGGTGTACTGTTCGATGCTCATGTGATCAGTCCGCTTGATGGTCAGGTTGCTTCGGTCCTAGCTGGTCGGGACGGGCCGGCTGTAGACCAGCCACAGGCGCACTGCATGCTCCTGTGCATCTCCGGGTATGCTCGCGAAGTCCTGGTTCGTGAAGCTGTACCGGCCTTCCACGGTCCAGTTGCGCGTCATCTGGTAACTGAGCGTCGCGCGAGTCCTCAGGTAATCGCGATCTATCAAGGAGCCGCCGACGTCTTCACGGCCCAGTGCATCCGTGTTCAGGAAGACTGCGGACAGTCCGAGCGTCCAGCGAGGCCGCAACTGGTGATGCATGATGGCCCGATAGAGGTCACGCTCGACGATCGCGCCGGAGCCGCTGGGCGTAACCTGCTGGCCCAGGTCGAACCGCCAGCGCGTGCGCTCCAGTTGGCGGCTGTACCCCATATTCCAGAGGAAGGAGGTCTCCGATACGTCGTTCTGGGCATCGTTGCTGGACTGGATCTCCGCATCCTGGGCACCGACCTCGATGAAGAACGACGAGATGTCGGAGACGTCCTTTTCGTACCGGGCGCGGGCTCCCAGGCTTTCGGTTTCCCGGCTTATGCCGTCCGGATCGTAGGTCGCGGCGAAGACGCCGAACTCGACCGAGCTGTCCGGCGTTAGCGCGCGCCCAATGGCCGTATCGGCGCGCACGTTTGTATAGTCGACAGCCTCGCCGACGGCCTCGGTGTCGTAGCGTACGCCCAGGAAGTTCACATTCGCGCTGACGGAGGTACGCTCGGTGAAGTCGAAGGTGAAGCCGGGGCCCAACCGCAGCATATCCCTCTCGCGGCGGAAGAACGTCTGCCCGGTGCCGGTCTGCAGGTCGTCGTCGACGCCGATATCGTCTATTTCCGGCGATGTCGTTTCGCCGCGAAGCACCTGCTGCCGGCGGAAGTTCCCCCGCAAGCGCCAGTTGCTTCTCTGTCCCTCCTTCTCGCCGTCGAAATCCAGAAAGTAGGCGTCCGAGTCCTCGTTACGGCCGCTGGAGTAGCGTTCAAGCTCGATGCTGGGCCGGATTACCATGCTGGACGTCTGCGTATTCCGGTGGAATGCAGCGCCGATGTTCACGACCCCGCCGGTAATACTGTCGGTGTCACCCGTCTCCTCCAGTCGCGGGTTGTCCACATACTGCACGCCGATGCCGATTTCGGGAGAGAAGAACCATTGCTGCGCCTGCGCTGCCGATGCACCTGCCAGCAGCAGCGGCATCAGCCAGCAGGCGAAAGCCAGCCGGGAGCGGCATGTCGCGTCGAGCGATCCGCTTTTTGTGCGCGCATTCTGGAGAAAGCGTTCAACCGTCATTATCGCCTCCAAGCTTCGGGTTCTGCTGGAAATGTGCGGCAGAGTAGCCGGCAAGTCCCGGGAATGCGCAGAGCCGGCGTGCAGCCCGGCGGCACGCCGCCCTCGAACTCGCCATTGTAGTAAAATAAGGCCCTCCGGTGACGTGACCGGAATCACCAAACTCATGCGGACACCGGTCACACCCCCGGCTGTTCACCGACCGCCGGGCAGCGCCGGCCTCCTGCCGGTCAGGGGACCACCACGACGTCGCCGCTGCGCAACAGGATATTCTGCTCCAGCGAGCGTCCCTCGGCCACATCCGTGTAGTTGAACCGGTAGGCGGTCTGTTCGTTGCCCCCGCCCTCCCGACGCAGGATCCGGATGTTCTTGAGGTTGGCGAACGGCGTCGTTCCGCCGGCGATACTGAGGGCCTGCATGACATCCAGGACCGGGTTCATCACGAAGGCCCCCGGCTCGTTCACCTGGCCGATCACGTAGATGGAATTTCCGCTCACTTCCACCACGGTCACCGTCGTTACCAGGTCCGGGATGTAGCGCGCCAGCCGGGACTCCAGTTCCTCACGGATCTCGGTAACAGTGCGGCCCTTGGCCATCAGCTGTCCCGCCAGCGGAAAGGAAAACGAGCCGTCGGGCCGCACCAGCACCTCCCGCTGCAGCTCCTCCTCCCGCCAGACCGAGACTTCCAGCCGGTCGCCGGCATTCACCAGGTACTGCTCCTGATCGGCAGCCGCTATCTCCTGGGCGAGCGCCGCCGGAACGGCCGCGACCAGGAGGATGAACAAGTTGACAATAATCAGTCTTATACGCATCGGCGAGGATCCGTCAGAGATGGAGGCTAAAAGTAGCAGATCGGTCGACAGGGCGTCTATTTGTGCTGCGCCGCATCAGAGCGGCAGGGAGCTGCCGGCGACGCGGGCAGCCCGGGGAACGGTGTACCACTGGCGACGATGCTGTCATGTTCTCAGTGCCTAATGCCGCTGCAGGCCTCCCGCACTCCCGCAAGGGCGGAAAGCATGATGACGTCGATCTCGAAATAGAGCGGCGTAGGCGACGACATAGGCCAGGCCTACATCCGTCAGTGTGCGTTCGCCTCCCGAGTGGGCGAGGTAGAGCAGCATAATGGCGACAGGCGCCGATGCCCGGAACAGGGCATTGACGTGCATCGTCTGTATGCTGGAGTACACCGTCGCCAGCGTCTGCTGTACAGTCAGTACCAGGCCGTATGGCACAATGACCAGCAGGAAACCCAGGACCGGGTGGGGCGCAAAGGCGCCACTGGACACCGCGAGTAAAATATACAAAACGGAGAAGAAAAAGAGACCGATGACGAGGCCGGATCCCAACAGCAAGGGCAAACGATCGGGGTGACGCGAGCCTTCCTGAATTGTCCAGAATGGGGTTCCGAAGCCCACGGCGAGCGAGCCGAGGACCGTCCACGCGTACGCCGTGACGAACGCGCCATATGCGTCGGCGCCGAGGTCGCGCGCGCAGTATCTCGAGGAACGTGAAGGCGAACTGTGTCACAAGCCCGCCGGTAACCAGCGTGAGCGCGTTCTGCGCCACGCGCCGCACCTGCGGGCCGAGGTTGCTGTCGCTGCCCTCTGTCATTCCAGTTGGCGTCCTGCCCCTGACGACACGGGTCCGACGATTCCATGCGGTCACGGTCCCGATGTGTGACACGCATGGAAGCAAAAACTGTGCCAGTCTCTGCAGAATCAGGCCCGTGGCAGAGCCGCGCCGGGTGCGGCTACGGGAGCTTTGAATGCCCACGGCGATTCCCGATGGAAGTCCTGCGGAGCTTCTTGTAGACGGCCACGTGCACGTCTATCCGTGGATGTCCGTCCAGCGTCTCCTCGATGCGGCCAGCAGCAACCTCGGGATATGCGACGGCAGCGCAACGGGCGGCGAGCGCGGAATCCTGCTCGTTGCAGATCCCGAGGGTATCGGCGGTTATGAGCGGCTCGCCGGGAACGGCGATGTCGATCCACGGCCGGAGCACGATGGCTGGGTGAGGGAGAGTCACGACCCGGATTCGGTGTCGTTCCGGCACGCGTCGGGTAAGAGGCTCACGGCTCTTCGAGGGCAGCAACTCATTACGCGCGAAGGGCTCGAGCTTCTGGGATTCGGCTGCAGCAGCCTGCTACAGTCCGGGCTGCCGCTGTCGCAGCTCGTCGAGCGCGTCCGGGGAGCCGGGGGCTGGTCCGTGATCGCCTGGGGTGTCGGCAAGTGGCTGGGCAGGCGCGGCAGGATCGTTACCGACATGATCGTTGCTGAAGCCGGGCGACCGGATATCATGCTCGGTGACAACGGGGGAAGACCGTGGTGCTGGTATCGCGTGGCGCAATTCGAAGCGGCGGCCGAGCGTGGCATGCGAATCCTTCCCGGAACGGATCCGCTGCCTCTGAAAGGGGAAGAGCAGCGTGTGGGCAGCTATGGCTTCCGCATGCACGTCTCGCCGCGGAACGACGAGACGCTGATCGGTGCCTTCCGGCAGGCGCTGGAGGAGCCGGCCGTCCCGCTGCACACGATAGGTACGCGCATGTCCGTAACGAGATTCGTCTCGAACCAGGCGCGGCTTCGCCTGCGGAGCCGGCTTAGTTGATGAGGATACTCTTCCTGTCGCCACAGCCGTTCTATCAGGAGCGGGGCACGCCGATCGCCGTGGATCTCATGCTCAGGGCATTGTGCGAGCGCGGCGATGAAGTGGATCTGCTGACGTTCCACCTGGGCGAAGACCGGCGCTATCCCACGGTGTCGGTGCACAGGAGCAGGGCGCCGTTCGCGCCGGCTTCGATGAAGCCGGGGTTCTCCTGGAAGAAGCTGTACTGCGACATCTTCCTCCTGCGCGACGCCCGGCGAATGCTCCGCAGGCGCCAGTACGATCTGATTCACGCGGTGGAGGAGGCGGGCTTCATTGCGATGTTCCTCGGCAGGATCTACTCCGTGCCGTACGTGGTGGACATGGATTCCTCGATGTCGGCCCAGATTCTCGATCAGTTTCCGTGGTTGCGTCCCGTTCGCGGACTGTTGCGCTGGTGCGAGGCGCTGCCGTTGCGCAGGGCCATTGCGGTGGTTCCGATGTGTGAGGATCTGGCCATTCAGGCACGCCGGTCTACACCCGGCATGGTGCACGTCCTGAAGGACGTCAGCCTGATCACGGAGGCATCGCAGGACCCGGTTGAAGATCTGCGCCGGGAACTGGGCATCCAGGGCCCGCTGCTCATGTACGTGGGTAACCTGGAGACCTATCAGGGGATCGACCTCCTCCTGGACTCGTTCGCCCGGTTGCTGCGGACTCACCCGGAGGCCGAGCTGGTCATCATCGGAGGGAGCAAGGCGCATATCCGGAAGTACGAGCACAAGGCCCTGGACCTGAAGGCCGACGGCCGGACGCACCTGATCGGTCCGCGGCCGGTTGCCGCGCTGGGAAGCTACCTGAAGCAGGCGGATATCCTGATTTCCCCACGCATACAGGGCACCAACACGCCCATGAAGATCTACAGCTATCTGGATTCAGGAGTCCCTGTCGTAGCAACCGCGCTCCCGACGCACACCCAGGTAATGACCAGCAAGGAAGCCGCTCTGACGCCTCCCGATCCTGCAGCAATGGCTACGGCTATCGCCGCCTTGCTCGACGATCCGCCGGAGCGCCGGCGGCTTGCGCGGAATGCGCAGAACCTGATCAGCCGTGAGCACAGCTGGTCGACGTTCCGCAGCCACGTCGATCTGATTTTCCGTGAGCTGGAGGGGAGACTTCAGGCGGCACGCTGAGCGCCTTCGTCACCGCAATGAGCATCGGAATGGATGCAACAGGGCCGGGACGAGCATGTCCGGCGCGGACTCGAGCGAGCCCGGTGCTTCACCTACCGGGCAGGAAACCGCGAAGGGAACCTTGCAGGTCCTGGAGAAGGCGGCGAGGGCGGCTTCTCCCGTGAAGCTGCGGGATACGAGTTGACGGCGACCGGCACAGGGACGGCAGCCGACCCGCTGCCGGTGCGGTTCGCGTGGCACGCTACGGTTGATGCATGAGCAGCACTGAGCCGCGCACGAAGCAGGGCAAGGCAGCGCCTGCCACGGAGGACGCCTGGGTCACGTCGCGGAACCTCTCCGCCGTGTTCCTCATGCGCATGGCGCAGTTTCCCTTCCTCCTGCTGTTCGCGGTCCTCGTACCGCGCATGATGGGGTCAGAGGTCTACGGACAGTTTGCGCTGATCATCGCCATCACGACGATTCTGGCGTCGTTAGTCAATCTCGGCATCGGCGACGTCTTCGGGCGATTTGTGCCCGAGGTGGGTCGTGGCGAGAGCGCGCCGGGCGTGGCGAGGTTCGCTTCGAATTTCCTGGCTTTCAAGACGCTCGTCAGCCTGGGGACGGTCATCCTCGTCACTCCGATCCTCTACTACGTATATGCCGACAGCCTTCCTGCAGCGTCTTTTCTGCTCATCGCGCTGATCGTCCTCGTCGTGGACTGGGGGAGCGTGTTCTACTCGCTGCTATTCGGCCAGAACCGGCTGGTACGGTATTCGGTTCGGGATCCGCTAAGGCGGGCCCTGAGCCTGGTCCTCATACTGCTGCTGTTTCCGCGCTTCGGCCTCATCGGCGCGTTGTTCAGCACGTTGCTCGTGGATTTCCTCCTTCTGTTGCTCGGCCTGCAATGGACGAAGAGCAGTCTCAGTGTGCGACACCTCCGCTTCGACCTCGGCTTCCTGCGGCCCTATCTCGCATTTGGCGTCACGGTTTATCTCTCCTGGTTCCTTTTGAACCTGTGGCAGCGGGTAGGGAACGTGCTGATCCATCACATCACGGGAAACAACAGCGAGGTTGCGTACTTCGATATCGCCAATCAGTTGTTTCTGGTTGCGTTGTCGATCACTGTTATTGTGCTGAATTCCCTGATTCCCATGTTCAGCAAGTTCGTCGTCGCGGGACAGGAGCCGAAGATCCACGAATGGTCGGGACGTCTCGTGCGCTACATGCTGATTGTCAACATGCTCGGCTTCACGGCGATGGTCTTTGTGGCGGACGATCTGATTCCACTGTTGATAGGGGAAAACTTCACACAGGTCTCTCCGAACGCGATCGTGCTCCTGCTCGCCATCTTTCCCGCCGTTTTTGTCCAGATCGGCTTCGTTTACGCGCTGGTCTACAAGCGACCAGGACGGTTTCTGCTTGCTCTCATCGGCGCATTCGTCGCATTTGTCGTGCTCTCGGTGTTTCTCATTGCGCGCTATCAGGCGCTGGGCTGCTCGGTCGCCATGGTGATTTCCTACAGTCTGATGGCAGCGCTCACGATGTACCCGTTGAGGGACAGGGCCGGACTGCTGCTCAAGGAAGCTTGCCTGGTACTGGCGCCGGCCGCGCCTCTCCTGCCGCTGGCGTACCTGGACCCGGAGCCGGTCCTCAATGCCGGGCTGGCCATCGCGGTCGGCTGCGGATACGTCGCTTTGCTGCTCTCGTTCCGGATACTGAAGGTTGCGGAGGTGCGGGAGGTGATCGGGGCACTGAGGGCGAAAAGGCCGGAGGCGACCTGAGATGGCGCTGCGGACTGCGGTGGGTGGAGCGCGTGCTATGATTCGGCGGCGTCCGAAACCAGACGTGGAACACGGCAGCCTGCGTCGGGAGTTCGTCACAATTCCGGGCTGCCATTGCCGAATCGAATGAACGGAATCGAGAAGGAATTCAACACGGTTGCAGCCGAATACGAGACAAACCGCCTCTCTCCCTGGTACAAGGCGCATGCTCGGGAAATTCTCGACGCGCTTCCCCCCCTCGATGCAGGGAATATTCTGGATGTCGGCTGCGGTACCGGATACCTGTTGCGAGAGCTGTTACAGCGTAATCCGCAGTCCAGGGGAATCGGCATCGATATCGCCGACGGCATGGTGGCACAGGCGCAACAGCATGCAATGGCGGAGGGCATCGACAACGCCAGATTCATCAAGGCCGATTGGGAGAGCTTCGGCCCCGACGTGCTGGCGGACTATCCGATCAGGGTGGCGATTTGCGCCAATGCATTCCATTATTTCGCGGACCCCGGGGCTGCGGCCCGGAAGTTCTTCCGCGTTCTGGCGCCGGGAGGAATTCTCTATGTCCTGGAACGCAACAAGGCCAGCTCTGCGATGACGCTCGTCTGGGGGTGGCTGCACCGGCATATCATCAAGGATCACGTGAGTTTCTACAGCGTGGAAGAGTTGCAGGATCTCTTCAGGAATGCCGGGTTCAGCGACGTCCGGGTGGTTCGGACAATCAAGCGGTTCCTGTGGAAGAGCAAGCTTTACACGAGCATCGTTCTCATAGAATGTGTGAAGAGTTGAAGTAGGCGATATGGTGAACCGAACATTGCTCGAGCCCCGGCAGCAGCGAGAGCTTCCGGCTGAGTACGCGGCGCTTCAGGGGAGCACGATCCTCGTCACCGGAGCTGCCGGCTTCATCGGCGGTGCGTTGTTCAAGCGGCTGACAGAGTACGGGCTGGATGTGACGGGAACGGTGCTGTATCCGGGTGAGGCGGAGCAGCTTCGGAAGCACAGTTACCGTGCAGAAGTTCTGGATCTTGCCAGTACGGCGGAATGGGATGAGCTGCTGCGCGGGACCGACGTCGTCTTCAACATTGCGGCCATGTTCCAGGAAACGGAGCATGGAGAGTCGATGTATCACAAGGTGAACGTTGACGGAACGGTCAAGCTCGTCCAGACGGCGGCACGCTGCGGCGTCAGGCGGTTCGTTCACTGCAGCACAGTCGGTGTCCACGGTCACGTCAAGGAAGTGCCCTGTACCGAGAAGAGTCCCTTCAATCCCATGGACGAGTACCATCGCACGAAACTGCAGGGCGAGCTCGCCGTCCTCGATTTTGCGAAGACGCTGCCGGAGGACGGCATGGTAGTAACTTGCAACCGGCCTGCCATGGTCTACGGTCCGGGTGATGAGCGGATGCTGAAGCTGTTCAGGTCGGTCGTATCCGGCAGGTTCAGGATGATCGGTTCCGGACAGGTGCTTGCGCATCTGGGGTACATCGACGACCAGGTGGATTCTCTCCTGCTTTGTGCGGTGAAACCCCGGGAGGACGTCCACCTGGAGTCGTTCAATATCGCCTCCGGGGACTACATCACGCTGAACGAGCTGGCGTCGTCGATTGCCGATGCCGGCGGTACGCGTGTGCCGAGGATGAAAATTCCCGTTGGTCCGGTCTGGCTGGCAGGTTTGCTGTGCGAGCTGGCGTGCCGCCCATTCGGCATCAAGCCGCCGATATTCCGCAGGCGAGTCGGCTTCTTCACGCACAACAGGGCCTTCGATCTGTCGAAGGCCCGGGCCCGGCTCGGGTACGCTTCGAGGGTAGGTCACGTCGACGGCATTCGGCGCACCCTGGAGTGGTACAAGCGGCAGGAGATGATCTGACATGTGCGGGATTGCAGGCATTACCGGAGCCGGCCGTTCGGAGGCCGTCCGCCGGATGACCGATGCCATCGCACACCGGGGTCCCGACGACTCCGGTTTCTTCTGTGACGACCACATCGCGTTGGGACAGAGGCGGCTGAGCATCATCGACCTCAGTTCCGGAAAGCAGCCGATTGCGAACGAAAGCGATACTCTGCAGCTGATCTGCAACGGCGAGATATACAACAGCCCGCAGTTGAGAAGGTCGCTCGAGCAGAAGGGGCACCGCTTCAGGACCCAGACGGACGTCGAGGTAATCGTCCACCTCTACGAGGAGCACGGGACGGATTGCGTCAGGCATCTTCGCGGCATGTTTGCCTTCGCAATCTGGGACGCGGAGCACAGGCGCCTGTTTCTCGCGCGCGATCATCTGGGTCAGAAGCCCCTGTTTTTCTTCCATCGGGACGGGCGTTTCGGATTTGCCTCCGAGGTGAAGGGACTGCTGGCGTCGGAACTGACGGAGCGCCGGCCGGACCTCGCCGGGCTCTGGCACTACCTGTCGCTACGCTACATGCCGGACGAGCATTCCCTGTTCCGCGGTATTCACAAGCTCCCTGCCGGAACCAGCCTGTTGTTCGAGGATGGCCACGTTACGACGCAACGGTACTGGGACCTGGACTTCCGCAACAAGATGATCGGATCGGAGCAGGAGATCGAGGAGCAGCTCGACGAGATCCTGCGTGCGACAGTGAAGGATCATCTGCTGAGCGACGTCCGTGTCGGAGCGTTTCTCAGCGGCGGCATCGATTCCGGAACCGTCGCTTCGATCATGGCAAGCGAGAGCGACGGGCCGATCCCCTCCTTCTCCATCGGCACGAAGGAGGAGGGATTCAACGAACTGCCCTATGCACGCCTGGTGTCGGCGAAGTACGGGATGGAGGCGCACGAGCAGCTCGTGGAGCCGGATCTCGTGCAGACCATTCCGGCAATGATCTACCACATGGACGAGCCGGCGGATCCGTTTGGCTTCGGTGTCTACCTGGTCGCGCAACTTGCCTCGCGACATGTCAAGGTCGTGCTGGGCGGCGATGGAGGGGACGAGAACTTCGCGGGCTACGATCGGTACGTCGGGCAGCGACTGGTCGATTACTACTGCTATCTGCCGAAATGGTTCCGGCAGGGCATCGTGAAGAGGCTCACGGAAAGGATTCCCGAATCCTTCGGCTACAAGAGTCCGGCGCAGAAGGCGGCGTGGGTCAACGAGATGTCGCTGTTCAGCGGCGGCGAGCGGTATGCGCAAAGCCTGGGCGTGCTTCGCTTCACGCACGAGGCCAAGCAATCACTGTTCACGGACGACGCGAAGAACCAGATCGGCGAGTACTCATCCGCAGAGAAGATTCTCCAGTACTTCGATGCGGAGAACGCCGACCACGTCGTCGACAAGATGCTATATACGGATCTGATGACCCGCATTCCGGATCATTTGCTGACGATCGGCGACAGGATGACGATGGCGCACTCCCTGGAAGGCCGCTCGCCGCTCATCGACTACAGGCTTACCGAGTTCGCCGCCCGGATTCCGGCCGACCTGAAGCTGAAGGGCAACAGGTTGAAATACATGCTTCGGCGAGTGTCGTCGCGCTATCTTCCGGAGGAGATCACGCGCCTGAAGAAGCAGGGGTTCCGGTTCCCCCTGGGAATCTGGTTCCGCACCGACCTCAAGGATCTGCTGCTTTCCCTGTTTTCCGAGTCACGCTTTGTCGAACTCGGCATTTTTGATAAGGCGTACATCGACCGGCTGCTTCACGAGCACATCTCGGGCCGTGTCGACCACAACTACCGCATCTGGGTATTGCTCAACCTCGAGATCTGGTACCGGCTCTTTTTCGAGAGGGAGACGGTCGATTCGATGCGGGACCTCATCCAGTCGCACGCGAGTTGCCGGCGCACGGCACGGAGGATGGCAGCGGTCGGCTGACGCAGGAGATGAGCGGCTTCAGGCTCGACGGCGGAAAATCTCCCGAGCCGGCGAACCTTCGGCAACCGTCTTCGGCGCGAGGCTCCGGGAAACGACCGAGTTGGGCGCGATGATGCAGTGGTCTCCGATGCTGACGCCATCCATGACGACGCAGCCCGCCCCGATCCAGACGTCCTCGCCGATACGGATACCCTTCGAGACGATTTCCTGTTGGCACACGGGGACGTCGAGCCGGTCATATCGGTAATCGCTGCCGATAATGCAGACATTGGGGCTTATGAGGGAGTAATCACCGATCACCACGCCGCCCGGATCCGCAGAGATAAAGCAGTTGCTGCCGATGCTGACGTTCTTCCCGATGGTGAGGTCACCGTTTGTCGCCTTGATTTTCACGAAGGAACTTATCTGGCTTCCGCGGCCGATTCTCAGGCGAGGCGTCAACTCCACCTCGGCGCGGGGGCTCACAGCGCACCGGTACTTGATCCAGTAGGTCAGCGTCACGATCACGGAGGGCATGAAGCGTTGCGCCATCTTGCGAAGCTTCATTGCTCGATTCCGTGCCGCTGCAACACGTTCACCAGATCAGCGACGCTGTTGGCGGACTGGATCTCCTGCATTGAGAACTGAATACCGAACGACTGTTCGATAGCCGTGACGAGGCGCAGGTGATTGAGCGAGTCCCATGCCTCTTCGTCGTCCCTGTTGAGCGACATGTCGACACGTCCGGGCTCCAGGCCCAGCGTATCGGCAACCAGGGTTTTCAATTCGTCTTTCAAGTTCAGACCTCCACGTCTACCGATTCCAGTCCAGGACAGGGCGTTTCCCTGCTGAGCTCCCGTTGCAGTCGATAGATTTTGCTCCCATCCGGTTCCTCCGACAGGATGGAGAAGCCCTGGGAATCGTAGAAATCGACGGCGGGCTTGTTCTTCCGCGTCGGAACGAAGTGTGCCCGGAGCGCGGGAGCGGCGAGCTCGTCGAACGCGATATGCTTGAGCCGGTTGCACATGGCCGACTCGATCCCCCGGCCCATGGCCCGGCAGCTCAGGAGAAAGCTGTCGACTTCCGGCTCATCGCCCCCGACGAACAGCAGATACAGCCCGATTATGCCGAGGTCGCCGAAGTTGTCCTCTGCATGAACGTACTCGAACCGCCACTCGGACGATTCGGCGAATTCCTCGACTTCCGACGGCGTGTAGCGCTTCGTAGTGACGTTGAACTGGTTGGTCTTCGAAAGCAG
Organism: uncultured Woeseiaceae bacterium; assembly: GCA_964611535.1. Lineage (GTDB taxonomy): Bacteria > Pseudomonadota > Gammaproteobacteria > Steroidobacterales > Woeseiaceae > IDS-8. Next base: position 5,535 of record CAZTAE010000022.1, on the reverse strand, counting down.
CTGGTGCAGGCGGAGAAGGTTGTCCTGGCCGGCCGGGGCGATCCGCAGTCGGGTACCCAGCCCCTTCAGAAAGGCGGAGAGATCTCCGGCAGAAGCGCGCATCGATTCACGGGCCGTGTTTTCGCGGTACTGCTCGGTCTTGCGCGCATCCTCCACCGTAACAACCAGTTTATCGAAGTCCCACTGCGAGAGCAGGTAGTCGGCAAACTCCGCCGGGTCGCCCGGCAGCTGGATCGTGCATACCTCCGGCAAAAGCTGTCGGACGAGCTCACATTCAGCCGGGCTGTCATCGACGAGTGCGAGGCTGTCGATTCCTATGTTCAGCTCCCGGGCGATGTCGCGGAGATTCTCCGGCTTGTTGGTCCAGTTGATCCGGATCGCGGCGAAATCGTCCAGCGCCAGCGGCATCCGTTGGCTGGCGAAAGCCTCCTCCACGTCCTCCGGATTGTTCTTGCTGCAAACCGCCAGCAGGACACCGCGTGCCTTCAGGTCGAGCAAAGCCCGTTGAAAGGCCAGGAAAGACTCACCCACGGGGTCGCCCTCCGCGACCCGTATGCCGCGAGGGCCGTCCTCGCCGACCACGCCGCCCCAGAGCGTATTGTCCAGATCGATCGCCAGGCATTTCCTCGGGGGCCTCACGAGCGTCCGGATCGCGCGCGCGAAGAGCTCTCCTGCGGTGTTTGCCGCGGCGCCGTCCCATTCGATTTTCGCCAGGCGGTACATCCGGGGATTCCAGCCGGAGGCGCTGCCCGCCCTGCTGATGGCGTGGTCCACATCCAGTACCATGACGCGTGGATCCGCACGGTATGTTTCTGCGAGCCTGCCGTTCAACATTGCATAGAGAGCGGCGTCTCCGGCAGTCGAGCGAGCGTCCGCGATCCCGAACGGTGACAGCGGCGGGCGAGGGAAGTTGGCAATCAGCAAAGTCGCATTAGTCCGTTCCCTGGCGGCTGCTATCCATTGCGCCAGTCGCTCGAGCACGTCGTCCGCCTGCTGACGGCGAATGTCCTCCGAACGGCCGGCACCGCCCTCGACGAGCTCGGGCGCCAGGGCGCGCAGCGAAAGCCACAGGACAATGACCTGTGGCGAGAACTGCGCGAGCTCGGACGTCTCGTCGAGGATTGCCTGGAAGTACTGGTCGAAAGGACCGATATAGTCGGCCACCACCACGTCCCGGAGAAGCGCTGCAACTGCAGCGTTCCGGACTGCAGGTTCGATGGTGTGGTTCGCCAGCCATGCGACCTTGACTTCGGCATCATCAGGCGCGGCCCGGATCCTGCGGTAGGCCTTCTCAACCTGCGCAACAGAAAGCTTCTCTGCGGCTTTCAGTTCCTCGCGGAGCCGAAGAAGGTCCTCACCCGGAGCAACCGGTCGGTCGTTCAAGGAAGTCAACAGCATCCACTCCCAAACCAGTGTGACAGGTACTTTTGAGCATACGACCTGAAGGTGCGTTCCATCGCCTCGTCCATATCTACCGCAGGCCTCCAACCAGGTTCCTGCCTGGTGCGCGACGTATCGTAGGATACCGGTGCCCGTTTCCACTTCAACTGGGCGCGCGACGTGATTCCCTTCGGCAGACTCAGCTTGATTGCTACCTTGATCCCCAATTCTCTCTCCCTTCGGTCTGGCTCAGCGGGATCCGCCTCATTGCGGCGGTGTCCGGGCCGGATTGCCTATGCTGCGAAAGACTTCCAGCGTCTGTTCGGCCGCGCGGTCCCAGCTGAACTCGCTTGCGCGCCTGGTGCCGAGCTGCACGAGGCGGCTGCGCAGTTCTCCGTCCTCCAGCACATTCAACACCTTGTTGGCAATATCGTCCGGTTCGACAGGATCGGCGAAGAGGGCGGCCGGGCCCGCAATCTCCGGGCAGGCACCGGTGCCGGCTGTGACGACGGGGCATTCGCAGGCCATCGCCTCCAGTATGGGAATGCCGAAGCCTTCATAGAACGACGGGAAGAGGAAAAGCGCAGCCAGCGAGTAAATGGCGGGCAGATCCTCCTGGTCGACCCAGCCGGTAAAGACGATATCATTCTCGAGGCCGAGCTTCCTGACCAGCTCGATCTCTGGCTGATAGTCCCATCGCATGTCGCCCACGGAGACCAGCTTCAGATCGTCGTGGCCCCTCTCCTTGACCTGTTTGAAGGCACGGACGATATTTCCGAAGTTCTTTCCGGGATATATCTTGCCGACGAACAGAATGTACCGGTCCGGCAGGTTATAGCGGGTCCTGCAGCGTGACAGCTCGTTCGCTTCGTGCACGGGGCGAAAATGGTCGGAAATAGCCGAATGGATGACGTGTATTTTCTCCGGCGCAATCTTCACGAGCTTCACGATGTCGTCTGCCGATGTTTTCGATACAGACGAAATTGCCGACGCCTTTCTGCAGTAGACGGGGAACATGATCCGGTTATAGAGGATGTCCAGCTTTGAGTAGAATTCGGGATGAACGTACCATTCCGAGCCATGCAGGACGAGCATGCTCCTGGCCTTGCCAGCCAGTGGCACCGAGAATTTCGTGCTGAAGACGACGTCGGCTTTTATCTCGCGGATCGCCTTTGGCACACCCATCTGATCCCAGAGGAGTTTCGATTTGGTCGGTACGACGATCTCATGAAGGTTCGGATGCCGTCCGAAGCTGCCCACCCGTTCGGGATTCGAGTAGAGAAAGTAGTAGCTGTTCTCCCGGTCTATCCTGAGGAGCGACTTCATGAGATTGATGGAATAGATGCTTATCCCCTGGTCTATCTCCAGTGCCCTCAACATAACCGCGATCTTCATAACTACTTCCCGTGAACCCCTTATATTGCTTTGCGTTGACGGATCTCATGCACACTTGCACCCGGGCCCCGGAATCCGCGTAGGGGACCCACGGCCGCGCGCCTGGCGGGAATCTATCGTCCCCGCGAGCTGGCCAGCGCATTCTATCGGACAACGTAGAGGGCCGTCTCGCCTTCGGCTGTCACCGCGGAGTAAATCTGCGTCGTCCTCGTGACGAGAAAGCCGCTCGTGCCTTACTATGTCGTGCATGAGCAAGGCACAACGAAATCCCGCTTCATCGCTGTCGGTTCCGCTGCTGGATCTCAAGGCGCAGTACCGGCCGCTGCGCGAGGAGATCGAGGCGGCGATCCGGGAGGTTTGCGACAGCCAGCAGTTCATTATGGGGCCGCAGGTGTCGAGACTCGAGGAGCGCGTGGCGGAGTACTCCGGGACGTCATGCGGCATCGGCATGTCCTCGGGGACGGACGCACTGCTGGTGGCACTCATGGCGCTGGAAGTGGGTGTCGGCGACGAGGTTATCACCACGACCTACAGCTTCTTTGCCACCGGCGGCGTCATCGCGCGCCTGGGGGCGCGTCCCGTCTTCTGCGACATCGAGCCGGAAACCTGGAACATCGACCCGCAAACGGTGCGCGTCTGGCTCGAGTCCTCCTGCCGGCAGGAGGACGGCCGCACCGTGAATGCGAAAACAGGCGCTCCGGTGAAGGCGATCATGCCGGTGCACCTCTACGGGCAGGTCGCCGACATGGAGGCGATCGGCCGGCTGGCGATGGCCTATGGGCTCGCCGTGGTCGAGGACGCCGCCCAGGCCATCGGCTCGGAGGCGGCGAACGGCACGCGTGCCGGCAGCATCGGCGACATCGGCTGCTTTTCCTTCTTCCCGAGCAAGAACCTGGGCGCGTTCGGCGATGCCGGGATGTGCGTGACGTCCTCCGAAGCCCTGGCGGAGCGCCTGCGGATTCTGCGCGTGCACGGCGGCAGCCCCAAGTACCACCACGCAGTCGTCGGCGGCAACTTCCGCCTCGACGCCCTGCAGGCCGCCGTGCTGAACGTCAAGCTCGGCCACCTGGACGACTGGACGGCTGCGCGCCAGCGGAACGCGGCGCGGTACACGGAGGCGCTGCTGCAGCTCGACGTTCCCGTCAGGACCCCGTCCTCCGCCGGCGGCCGCCACATCTTCAACCAGTACGTCCTGGAGACGGACCGGCGGGACGAGCTGCAGGCCTTCCTGCGGGAGCGGAACATCGGGACCGAAATCTACTACCCGATACCGCTGCATCGGCAGAAGTGTTTCGAGTATCTCGGCTATGGACCCGGAGACTGTCCTGTCGCCGAGGCGGCGGCGGCACGCACGCTGGCGCTGCCCGTATACCCGGAGCTCACGCCGGAGCAGCAAGACTACGTGGTCGACAGCATCGCCGCGTTCTTCGGGACCGGCGCCGCCTGAGCACGGGCTCCAGGACCCCTCGTTTCCCGGCGCCCCGCGGCCGGTGAGCCGGCGGCCCGGGGGCGGCATTTCCGATCGTGCAGTTTCGCGGCTGATTTGTCCTTATAATCGCCTCAACGACCATCATGACAGGGAGCGAGTCGACCGCCGATGAATGGAAACGCCAACCTCGTTATGTCAAGCGATCGGCGGGCGGCCGTGCGCCGCCGACATGCGGCCGGGGTGCTCGATCGGGTGTTGCTGGGCGCGGCGGCGGGCGCCCTCCTGTTGACCGCGGCTTCCTGGCTGGCGGAGACGAGCTGGCTGCTGGAGCTTCTGACGCACTTCCGGCTGCAGTTCGCAGGGGGCGGAATCCTGATACTTGCGTTCGCATTGCTGCGCCGGCAGGCGGCAACGATCGGCATCGCAGGTCTCGTGGCGGCCGCCAACGGCGCGTTCCTCGTTCCGTACGTGATGCCCGGCACACCGGCTGCGGAGGCGGCAACCCAGGAAACGGTTCGTATCATGGGCGTCAACGTCAGGTACGGAAACGCCGACTATGCCGCGGTGCGCGAGGCGGTCCGGCACGAAGATCCGGACGTCGTGGGGCTGGTGGAAGTGACGGAGAAGTGGGCCCAGGAACTGGAAGACCTCCGGGAAGAGTATCCTTTCGCGATCGTGCGGAGCGAAGAAGGCGCCTTCGGCCTCGCCTTGTTCAGCCGGCTGCCGCTGGATGAAGCCGCCATCAGCCCCTATATCGAGGACGGCACACAGGCAGCAATTTTCGTGGACCTCATGCTGCAGGAAACGCCTGTGACACTGGTCCTCAGTCATCTGCGGGCGCCGACCGGACCCGCGAACGCAAAGCTCCGCAACCGGCAATTGCTGCGGATCGCCGAGCTGGTGAACACCGATCCCAACGGGGAGCAGATACTCCTCGGCGACCTGAATACCACGCCGTGGTCGCCGGACTATCGGGCCTTCGAGGCCGCTGCCGGCCTGAGCAATGCGGCTCGCGGGCGCGGTTACTTGTCGACCTGGCCAACCTGGCTGCCCGGTGCATTGCTTCGCATCCCGATAGACCACTGCCTGCTGTCGGATGGCCTCCGTGTCCAGCAATTGCGTACGGGGGGCGACGTTGGCTCGGACCATTTGCCGATCGTGGCCGATATCGCGCTCGTGGAGCCCGTCTCCGGCGAGTCCATCTGAGACCGCATGACGGCAGTCGAGCGCGTCAAAACCCGCTTTGCCCCCAGCCCCACCGGCGTGCTGCACATCGGCAGCGTGCGCACGGCCCTGTTCTGCTGGCTGTACGCGCGCCACCACGGCGGCAC
>CAZTAE010000021.1:0-22665 GCA_964611535.1 uncultured Woeseiaceae bacterium | reverse complement strand
GCTCAGGTGATTGGCGAGGTCCGTCGCGGACAGGCGCAGTAGCTGGTCGACGAGGTGCATGAGCGAAGTATCGCACGAGAGTGAAACCGGCTCGACCGGCCTTCCGGCGAGAGTTCAAGTGGTCTGCCGTCTGCGGTCGCGCCCTTTCACCCTGCCTCGCAGCAGATCCAGGGCGTCGTCCATCCGCTGCTTGGCCTGCGCCGTTATGCCTCCCTTCCGATACTCCTCAACCAGAAAGGTTTCGACGCGCGCCGCTATCTCGTCAAAATCTCTCGCCGCGAATTTGTCCTCCTCAGCTGCCGGACCGCACTTGTTCTCCAACGCCCCGAACAAGTTGATCCACCGCTCGGTACGGCGGCCGATGCGCAACAGCTCGTAGAATTCCGGACCCGGATCCGGACCTTTCCCACCGACAAGGCTGACGATACCCGCTACCAGAGAGACCGGCAGCAGAAGGAGATCTCGAAAGCCGTCGGCCACGAGCTTGCACTGAAATACGAGCAAGTCCCGGATGAGTATCCAGCGTCCGTTGACCACGGTGTCTTCAGTTTCAGATCCCACGAGGCGCCCTCGATTGCACATCAAGATAGTAGCGCAGGGCGCCGACTGTTGCTTGCCGGCCACGGCCCTGTAAGACTACGGGGTCGTCGCCGGTGCAGCCGAGTTTGAGCGCAGGTCGGAGATCGAGTCCGCAGGTTAGATGAAGCAGAAGAACAAAGTCATTCTGGGGCTGGCGGCTGTACTGCTGCTCATCGCGGGCGGCGCCTGGCTGCTGTACTTCAATCTCGCCAGCATCGTGGCACGATTAATCGTCGAAGTCGGCTCCGACGTGACGGAGACGAAGGTGAGCGTCGGGGGCTTGTCTATCGACGTCAAGGACGGTGTCGCCAGCATGGACCGTCTCACGGTGGGCAATCCCGACGGGTTTTCGGCCCAACCGGCCATCGCGCTCGAGAGCCTGGCCGTCGAGCTGGATCCCATGGCGGTAACGTCCGACCCACTTGTCATCGATCGGATCGCAGTCGACGGCGCACGCGTGCTGATCGAGCAGGAGGGCACCGAAAACAACCTGCGGCAGATACTGTCCTCGATTGAACGGCAATCCGGACAGCCGAAAGACACCGACGGCAGAAAGCTGATCATCGACCGCTTCGAGCTGACAGACGCGAGCGCAACGCTCTTCATTCCCCGCCTGGGCGAGGAACATCAGTTGGAGATGCCGGAGATTGTGCTGACCGACGTCGGCCGCGCCACCAACGGAGCGACGGCTGCCGCTGTGGCGGAGCAACTGCTCCGTCCCCTCATCCGCTCGGCGCTGCAATCTGCGGCCGCGGGCAGCATAGAGGACGTCCTTCGGGAGCGGCTGGACGAGGCCGAGTCCGACATCGCCGAAGATCTGCTCGACCGCCTCGTGCCTCCCGACCATCAGGCATCGGACGAGACGACCGGGAAATAGCCGCACCCGCAAGCAGCGGCATGAACCGGGCGGAAAGCGACCCGGACAGTGTTGCAAGCCGAATACGCGGGTGACCCGTGGCGCCACCCGCACGGCCGCAAAGGAAGCTGATATGCTTGCCCCATGCACGCAACTTTTGACCAGGATTACGAGGAGCTCCGCCGGCGCTTCGACAGTCCGCTGCGCGCCATCGCCCGGCACGCCGTCAAATCCTGGTTCAACCAGAGCCGGCTCGACAGGCTTCTGGCCGAGAGGGTCGACCTGCTCGAGGGTTGCGATCTCATCTACGCCATGAACGCGGACGGCCGCCAGGTAAGCTCGAACATCCACCGGGACTCGATCGATTCCGGCGCCTATGGCCAGGACCTGTCCCGGCGCCCCTACGTCGTCAGCCTGGCCGCCCTGAACAAGGGCAGTTTTCACGGCGGATTCGTTTGTGACACGTACATCAGCCGGGTGACCCGGCATCCCTGCGTGACCCTGATGTATCGGGTGTCGTCGAGTCAATCTCTCCTGGGCTACATTGCAGCCGACTTTCAGGCATGTACCTCGAACGGCACGCAAACCGGGCCGAATTGACAAGGCCATGTCTTCCCGCCGTGCGCGGGAACTGTCGCCTGCCGGCGACACTTGTTTGCACAGGAGCCGCGTGATAGTTACTCCTGACCAAGTGCTTTCGGAGGGGAAAGAAAATGTTCGAACGCGGGAAAAGAGAGGGAGACGTGGACGAGGGAGCGGACTTCAGGCCGGCAGGACCGGCGCGCGGTCCCGAGTCGGCAAGCCCGCGACCGGCCGGCCGCAGCGGCGAATGCGCGGTCATTGGCCGTTCCATCGAGATCAATGGCGACGTACGCGGTAACGAGGATCTGCGGATCGAGGGCGACGTCAGCGGCACGGTGGAGCTGAGGAACAGCAACCTGACCATCGGCAAGGAAGGCAAGGTCAGGGCCGACGTCTACGCCAAGTCGATCACCGTCGACGGCACGACGGAGGGCGACCTCTACGCATCGGACAAGATCGTCGTGCACATCAGCGCCCAGGTTCGCGGCAACATCACGGCACCGAAAGTCGGCATCGAGGAAGGCGCCAGGTTCAAGGGCTCCATAGAAATGGACCAGGACGCCGTCGAGAAGGCCCTCGGCAAGGCGAACATGCAGGCAGCGGCGAAGCCTGTCGATCGTACGCCCGGTAAGGCCGCGGACGGCAAAATCGCGGAGAAGAATCCCGGGAAGGAAGCGGCCGGCCTCAATTCCCCGGCAGGAGTGCGATAACGGCCAAAGATGCCGCGATGGGCCGGGCGACGGCCAGAGCGCCGATGGACCAGCCATCGGCGCTCAAGGTTCCGCTCTTCCGGCAGCTCCTCGATCAGCCCGACACGCTCGGACGTCGTGTCGTTCTCGATCTCGGCGCAGCATCGACGCCGATGCTCTCTCTGCTGGGCCAGTCCCGCTGCCATGTGACGATCGCGGATGTCGGCTGCGGTGACGGGATCGGCCGGTTGAACGAGGAAGAGCCTGCCGATGACCTCGTCACGATAGCCCGGTCGCTGTTGCCCGAACACCGCGCGGCCGACGCCGTCGATCTCGTGTTCTGCTGGGACCTGTTGAATTACCTGAAACCGGAAGCGGTAACTGCGCTGATGATCGCTGTTGCGGAGCGCGCGCGGCCCGGCGCGCTCGCCCACGCTCTCATCGTGTACTCCGAACGGTCCATGCCGGATCGTCCCGGCCGCTTCGTCCCGGACGAGGATTACATGCTGATTGATCGCGCCGTCCGGGGCGCAATGATCGAGGCGCCGCGATATTCCCCGGAGTTCCTGGGGCGAATCATGGCCCCGTTCGCGATCGAGCATGCGAGGCTGCTTGCCAACGGCATGCAGGAGTTCCTGTTCCGCCTGGACGGCTGACGGAAAGAGACGTTGACGCCGCGCGCGTCAGGCCGTGGAGAACAGGCGCATCAATTCCTGTCGCGCCGGGCCGTCGAGTCGCTCGCCGTGATAGCTGGCGCACGGGCCATCGCCAGGAACCGGCGCATCGTCTTCCCCATAGCCGACAGCGTGGAAGGTCCACCGGCCACGCAGGTTCTTGACCACGCCGATGTGATGGCGGGTGCCGTCGAACACCGCGTGCAGGTCCTGGCGCAACTCCAGCAGCTCCACCCGCGCCAGGTCCGGTCGCTCTTGCAGGCAGCGGAATCTCAGCTGCGTGATCGCGGGCCCGTCCGGACCGAAGATCGTCGTCAGCGGCGCGAAACTCCGCCGGTGATGCTCGGTCGGTCCCTTGCGCAGCAGACCGAGATAGTGGATGTCGGTGCCGTAGCCGACGTTCGTGTGCCAGCCGTAGCCGGGGTAGTGCGGAGCGAGTTCGTGCATGAGCCGGTCGCGGACCACCTTCGCGACCACCGATGCGGCCGCGATCGACAGCGAACGCCTATCTCCCTTGATCAGCGTCTTCACCCTGCAGGACACGGGCGGCTTGCCCCGCCCGTCCACGAGCGCCACGTCGGGCTCGAGGTCCAGGGCGTCCACGGCGCGCGCCATGGCCAGCATATCGGCATGGAAAATGTTCAGCCGATCGATTTCGTCCACCGTCGCGATGCCGACGCCAACCCGGGCGATCCGGTGGATGACGTCGAAGAACCTCTCCCGCTCCCTGGCGAGCAGCAGCTTGGAATCCGTGAGGCCGCGCAACTGGCGCGGCTTCGGCCCCCGCGGCAGGACCACCGCGGCCGCGACGACGGGGCCCGCCAGCGGTGCATAACCGGCCTCGTCGACTCCGCAGACCGTGCCGTCGAACTCGCGTTCGTGGTTCAGCGTGGGCCACTGGGGCAGTACGAGTCGGGCTGGCATCGTCGTGCGAGATTAAATGATTCGGCAGCGGGTGTCTGCCCCGGTGGACGGTGATGACAGCGTCGGCCCCCGGCCGCACCGATGTCGAGCGCGATGCGGTATCCTGTCTCCTCACGCCTCCTGCGGGAGCGCAGTCCCAATGGCCGCTGCAGCCGTTGCGGCGGTAAGGTTGCAACACTGACATGAACGTCCTGTTTCGCCAACTGCACGATCCCCGCTCGTCCACGTACACGTATCTCCTCGCCGACCCGCAGGCGAAGGAAGCGGTGATCATCGACCCCGTCCTGGAGCAGGCGCAGCGGGACGCGGCGCTGCTGCACGAGCTCGACCTGCGGCTTCTCTATGCGCTCGATACGCACGTGCACGCCGACCACGTGACCGGCGCGTGGCTTCTGAAGCAGCTGACGGGCAGCCGGATCGTGATCTCCCGGAGCTCGGGCGCGACCGGCATGGACGAGGCGCTGCTCGAGGGCGACAGGATCGGGTTCGGGTCGCGTCACCTCGAAGCGCGGGCGACGCCCGGCCACACGAACGGCTGTATGACCTTCGTCCTGGACGACCGGAGCATGGCCTTTACCGGAGATGCGCTGCTCATCCGCGGGGCCGGCCGCACGGACTTTCAGCACGGCGACACGCACGCGCTATACCGCTCGATCGTCGACAAGATCTTCACGCTGCCCGAGAGCTGCCTGGTCTACCCGGCGCACGACTACCGCGGCCTGACCTCGAGCAGTGTCGGTGAGGAGCGCCGGCACAACCCCAGGATAGGCGGCGAGCGCGACGAAGCGGACTTCGTCGGCTACATGACGAACCTCAATCTTCCGCATCCGAAGAAGATGGACGCGGCCGTGCCGGCCAATCTTCGTTGCGGTGAAATCGACATCAGCGCGGCCGGGCTGCGCGGGCAACAGTGGGCGCCGCTCCGGTACACGTACGCCGGCATACAGGAGATCGACGCCGATTGGGTTGCCGAACACACGCGCGATGTGCAGGTGATCGATGTGCGCGAGCCCGACGAGTTCGAAGGGCCGCTCGGGCACATTCCCGGCGCGCGCCTGATTCCACTGTCGCAACTCCCGCAGCACACGGAGTCGCTGGGCAAGGACCGGCCCGTCGTGGCCGTCTGTCGATCCGGCGGCCGCTCGGCGCAGGCCATCGTGCTGCTCGAGAGGGCAGGCTTCACACAGACCGCCAACCTGAACGGCGGGATGCTGGCCTGGCACGAGCGCGGTTTACCGGCGGTGCGCGGCGAGGGTTCGACGGGCACGTAATGCGGATCAGCCCGCTATCGCGGTAAAGGGCCCGCTGTGCCGAGTCCCTCCGAGCCGCACGTCGGGCAGGTGATCCGGTCTCCGCAAGCAGCGGGTGTGCCAGCGGCGTGTCAGGCGGCCTTGCGGCGCAGGAACTCGGCGGCCGCGCCGAGATCGCGCGTCAACTCCTCGGCGAGCGTCGCGAGCCGATCCGCCTCACCGGACCGGGCAGCCGCTTCCAGCCGTGCGGCTGCCTCGGCAACACGGCCGGCCCTGATATTGGCGCTCGCCCCCTTCAGCGCATGCGCCTTGCTGCCGGCAGTGACCCAGTCGCCGCAGTGGACGGCCGCCGCGAGGTCGGCCAGCAGGCTGTTGCCGCTGCCTATATAGATCTCCGCGAGTTCCCGCGCCAGGCTCTCATCGCCCTCGAGCGACTCCAGCAGACCCGACCAGTCGACCGGCGCAGCCCCTTCATCGGTCTCGGGCGCAAGCGTACTGGCGGCCGCTGCCGCGCCGCCGGCTCCGTCGCCGAGGTGGCGATCCAGGCTGTCGGCGAGCCGGTCCCGATCGAGGGGCTTGGTCAGGTAATCGTCCATGCCGGCCTCGCGACACTGCAGTTCGGTGCCCTGAATCGCATGGGCGGTCAGCGCCACGATCGGAATGCGTGCGTGCCCGGCTGCCGCCTCGATCCGACGGATCTCACGGGTCGCTTCGTAGCCGTCCAGCTCGGGCATCTGGCAGTCCATCAGGATCAGATCGTAGCGACCGCTGCGCCATGCATCGACGGCTTCCCGTCCGGTCCCTACGGCGTCGACCCGGTGACCGAGCTTCTCCAGCACGGCGACCGCGACCTTCTGGTTGACCACGTTGTCTTCCGCGAGCAGGACGCGGCGACCGGAGCGAGCGCGGTTGGCACGGACCTCGTGATGGGTAATGATCGGGTGAGTGCCGCTCTGCCAGGCTGCGCCGGTCGCCGACATCACCAGCAGCAGGCACTCCACCAGATCGTGGCGCGCGATCGGCTTGAGCAGATACCCGGCGAAGCCGAGCTTGGCGCACCGCCTCGCATCGTCGCGCTGACCGGACGACGTCAACAGTACCAGCCTCGTCTCCTTGAGCTGTTCGTCCTCACTGATACGTTGACCGAGCTCGAGCCCGTCGCAGTCAGGCATCTGGAAGTCGAGCAACGCAACCTCATAGGGACGGCCTGCCGTCACGGCCTCCTGCATCAGCGCCAGCCCCGAATCGGCATCCGGTGCGCAGGCGACCTCGATACCGTACAACTCGAGCTGCCCGGCGAGCACCCTGCGGTTGGTCGAGTTGTCGTCCACCACCAGCACGCGCACGCCCACGAGCGCGTTCTGTCGCCGGTTGCGCTTCGGTAGTGCGCACGCGCTCCTGCCGAGCTGCGCCGTGAACCAGAACGTCGTGCCCACCCCTTCGGTGCTCTCGACGCCGACCTCGCCGCCCATCAGCTCCACGAGGTGCTTGACGATGGACAGACCGAGGCCGGTTCCGCCATAGCGTCTTGTTGTCGACGTATCGACCTGCGTAAATGGCTGGAACAGGGCCTGGAGACGGTCGCGCGGAATGCCGATACCCGTATCGCGCATTTCGCAGCGCACTCGCACCCCCTCATCGGTCTGCTCGAGCACTTGCAACTTGATCGCGATTTCGCCCTTATGGGTGAACTTGACGGCATTCCCGCCGAGGTTGACGAGGATCTGACGCAGGCGCGCCGGGTCTCCGCGCAACAGCTCGGGCAAGGTCGGGTCGATATCAGCAGTCACCTCGAGGCCCTTGGCATCGGCCTGGATGGCCAGCAGCCGGGCCACGTCCTCCAGGGTGTCGCGCAGATCCATGTCGGTCTGTTCCAGGTCGAGCTTGCCGGCTTCGACCTTCGAGAAATCAAGGATATCGTTGATGACCGTCAGCAGCGCGGCCGCGCTGTCCCGTATGGTCCCGGTGTAGTCGCGCTGGGTCCTGCTCAGCGACGTCTCGAGCAACAGATCGGTCATGCCGATGACACCGTTCATCGGCGTGCGTATCTCGTGGCTCATGTTGGCCAGAAACTGCGACTTCGCCGCAGTGGCCTGTTCGGCCGCTTCCTTGGCCTGTTCCAGGTCGCGCGTGCGCTCGGCGACAAGGCCTTCCATCTCCTCCGTGTAGCGCCTCAGATACCCGACGCGGAGGTGGTAGGCCGTGCCTGCCATCAGCAGGACCAACGCGGCACACAGCAGCATGAACCAGGTTGTCTGGTAGAAATGAGGGAGGACCGTGAAGGTCAGGGTTGCGCCTTCCTCGTTCCAGACCCCGTCATCGTTGCTGGCGATGACGCGGAAGGTGTAGCGGTTCGGAGGCAGGCGCGTGTAATACGCTGCACGGCGCGTTCCGGCTTCTGTCCAGTCCTCGTCGAGGCCTTCGAGACGGTACTTGAAATGCACCTGCTGCGGAGCTCGCATGCTGAGGGCGGTGTACTGGATCTCCCAGTTGTTCGTGCCGGCGGGCACGGATATCTCGCCGGCGGGCGTGATCGGCTCACCGTCGGCCAGTGTTGCCTCGATCAGCACCGGCGGAGGCAGGGTGTTGGTATGGAGCGCGTCCGGATCGACCCGAACGATGCCGCGGATGCTCGGGAACCACAACACACCGTCAGGCGTGCGGGTGCCGGGTGAGGTATTGCCGCCGTCGAACTCCACGGCCCGCAGCCCGTCCGCATGGCCGTAACGCTGGAACGTCGGTATCGCGCCACCGTCGACGTACGCGTGCAGCTGGGCCAGCGCCACGGCGAACAGCCCGCGGTTGGTGGTGGTCCACAGTTTGCCCGACTCGTCCTCGACCATGCCCAGAATGGTCTCACCGAGTGGCCCGCCCCCGCGCTCGACGGCGACCATCTGCCCGTCTTTGTAGCGGGCGATGCCGTCGACGGTGCCGAACCACAGCGTGCCATCCCGCTCCTCGTGGATCGAGGTCACGCGCGCCGCCGGCAGGCCGTCGTCGGTCGAATACCGTTGCAGGCGACCGCCGGCCAGGCTGTACAGGCCGTGAGCATCGGTGGCGATCCACATTCGGCCGGAGCGATCCTCGTGCAGGACGCTGGTCGTCACGGTGCCGAGTTGGCGGAATTCGGCAGGCGGGGCGACGAGCTTGCCGTTCTCGATCACATCGATACTGACGTTCGTGCCCGCCCATATCCGCCCCTGCCGGTCTTCGACCAGGGCCTTTATCGAGTCGCCGGACAGGCCAGTGGCCCGGGCAAAACGCGTCAGCCTGTCGTCCTGCAGCCGGAACAAGCCGCGGCCGTCACTACCGAACCACAACGCGCCATCGCGGTCTTCCAGGACGGAACGGACCCGCACGTCGCCGAGCCCGTGGGGTTCGGTGACATTGACGAAGCGGCCATCCCGCAGTTGACTGACGCCCGCGTCGCTGCCTACCCAGATTCCGCCGTCCCGGCTCGGCACGATCGACCAGGTCAGGTCGCCGCGCAGGCCCTCGCTGTCACCGTAGGGCGTGAACTTGCCCTCGCGCAAGCGGGCCATACCGCTGCCATAGGTGCCGATCCACAGGCTGCCTTCCGGATCCTCGAACAGAGCGCGCAGGTCATCCCCGGCCGTGAACGCGGTCGCGCCGGCGCCGGGCTCCCGGCCGCGGACCCGAGCGAGCCCGCTTTCGGTCGCGATCCACAGGTTATCGTGCCGGTCACGCAGCATCGCGTTGATGGCGGCCCCGCCATGAGCATCAGCCGGATGCTCGGTCAGTTGACCGTCGACGAGCTGCAACAGCCGGCCTGAATCGGTACCGAACCACAGCACGCCGTTGTCGTCTTCGTGTATGGCCTGTATGCGGTCCTTTCCGGGGGCCGAACCCCGGTCGAACGGCGCGAACCGTCCATCGGCTCCATCGCTGCGATTCAGTCCGCCCGAGGTGGTGGCAATCCACAGGGTGCCGGACTGATCCTGGTGAAGAGCGATGATGCTTTCATCGGTCAGGCCGGAGCTGCGGGTGAAGTGCGTGACCTTCCCGTCCGCGATCCGGAACAGGCCGGCTTCGGTCCCCACCCAGATGCGGCCCTCCCCATCCTCGAGGAGCGTGCGCACGAGCGTTCCCGCCAGCGTCTCGTCAGCAACGGACCGGAAGCGCCCGTCTTCGAGCATCGTCAGACCGGCGCCGGTGCCGATCCACAATCGGCCGCGGCTGTCCGCGAGCAGCGCGCTGATGAACTTGTTACGCAGCGCCGGACTGTTGTCCCGATCGAATATGGCGAAGCGTACGCCGTCGAACCGCACCAGGCCCTCCTGCGTTGCGAGCCAGAGGTAGCCGTCCGGCGTACGCGCGATGCTCCCCACGGTGTTCTGCGGCAGACCGTTCTCTATCTGCCAGGCGTCGCGCACATACTGGGTCAACAGCATATCCGGATCGAGCGCCGATGCCGGGCTGGACGCCAGCAGCAGGAAGCAGGCCGCTGCGGTGCCGCACGCGCGGTGCAGGTGTGCCCTGCGGGATCGGGCTCCTGCCGAAAGCCTGTACACCAGCGCAAGCACGCTATAAACCGGTGGGGCGTTCGAGAATCACCGTGCTCGCCCCGCTGTCGAACGATTTGCCGGTGACGCAGTTGCGGCCCGCCCGCTTCGAGCGATACAGGCAGGCGTCGGCGGAGGCGATCAGGGCATCCACGCTGCGCTCGCCCTGATCCGTACCACCGCTGTAGCTGGTTACTCCGAAACTTGCCGTGACCGGCAGAGGTCCGCCTTCCGCTTCCACGCCGCTCGCCTCCAGCTGCTTGCGGATCCGCTCTGCAAAGGCGAGCGCCGCGCCGAAGTCGGCCTCCGGCAGGACCACCAGGAATTCCTCCCCGCCGTAGCGCACTATCCAGTCCACCTCGCTGCGGATGGACCGCTGCAGCAGAGCGGCGAACTGCACCAGCACGTCGTCACCGATCTGGTGGCCGTGACTGTCGTTGAAGTCCTTGAAGTTATCGATGTCGCACAGCACCGCCGAGAGGGGGCGTGCATAACGGCGGGTCCGTTCGAGTTCCTTCGGCAACTGAACCATCAGATGGTGGCGGTTGTAGGTGCCGGTCAACGCATCGGTGATCGACAGCAGCAGATTGCGCTCATTGGCCGCGCGCAGCGACTGCTCCAGCCGGAGAATGCGCTGTGCAGTCTGGAGCCTGGCGGCCAGCTCCTGGTCGTTGACGGGCTTCGTGAGGTAATCGTCGGCACCGGCCTCAAGGCCTTCGATGACGTTCGCCTTGCTGTCGCGGGAGGTGAGCAGGATGATGTAGACATAACTGTCGAACTGGGCGGCGCGCACGGCTCGGCAAAGGGAGACGCCGT
This sequence comes from uncultured Woeseiaceae bacterium, assembly GCA_964611535.1. Lineage (GTDB taxonomy): Bacteria > Pseudomonadota > Gammaproteobacteria > Steroidobacterales > Woeseiaceae > IDS-8. The sequence continues at coordinate 11,772 of CAZTAE010000021.1, read as the reverse complement.
CCATCGTGGGCATCTCCCAGTCCGTAAGCAGAATCGGAAACAGCCGCTGCCTGAGACGCTCGAGGGCCTGCAGCCCGTGCTCCGCAACTTCGACCTCGTGACCGGCGCGCCTCAGCTGATGCGCGGCCATCCGCCGCGTCGTCGGTTCGTCTTCCACGAGCAGAATCGCCGGCTTCGCCGTGGCGGGCGCATCATCACTGCAGGATGATTCGTGATGCTGAGCTTGCATGGCGATCTCGCTTCCCCCGGTTCGGCGCCGAACGTACATGCCGGCGTGGATCGGCGCGCCGCCGCCACTTGGGTACCGCGGAGCGACCCTTGAGCGACGGGCACCGTCCCGCTGCCCGCGCCCCCACGGCAGGCTCAGCCGCACCGGCGAGACGGACAACTGCCGGGAGCCTACGCGCTTGAGCCGGCGGCGTGCGTGCGCGGATTCACATAATGCCTATCGGCCAGCACGGCTCGTTCCGGCCTCGGGCGCCGGAGCCGGTCAGCGGCGCGTTATCATCGAGTCACTGATCCACCAACGCAGGCATTCCAGCGAAGGAGGGGCTTTGGCGGTGCGATCCGGATCATCCAGATGCCGTGGCGGTGCCATTCTGCTGGTTATGGGGATACTGTCACCCGTGGCCCAGTCAAGGGCGGACATTGTCTGGCACGGCGCCGTAGAAGTCGCAACGGGTGAGGCTCACGTCGGCCCCTGGCGCATGAATGAGTCGGATTGGCGCTACGTGGACGACGCTTCGGTGGCGCTGGACGACGATGGTATGGCAGCGGTCGTCTGGGCCGACCAGGCGCAGCAGGACGTGTTCCTGCAGCGCTACGATCGCGACGGAGAACCGCAGCTCGATACTCCAACCAACGTATCGCGCAGCGCCGAAACGTTCTCGTGGCTTCCGCGCGTCCTCGAGGCTGCCAACGAACCGGATACCCTGTACGTGCTCTGGCAGGAGATCATCTTTTCCGGTGGCACTCACGGCGGCGAGATCCTGTTCGCCCGCTCGCAAGACGGCGGCGAGAATTTCAGCGCGCCGCTCAATCTCTCCAGGACGCAGAACGGAGCCGGCAAGGGACGACTCACTGCCCGGCGCTGGGATAACGGCAGCCTGGATCTGGCGGAGGGGCCGGACGGCGCGATCTGGACGGCCTGGACGGAGTATGAAGGCAGACTGCGGATCAGCCGTTCCGGCGATGGCGGCCGCACGTTCTCAAAGCCACGGCACGTTGCCGGTAGTGAAGACCTCCCCGCCCGCGCGCCGAGTGTCACCGTCGACGGTGACGGGAAGGTACATCTGGCATGGACGGTCGGCGAGGATCCGGCAGCCGATATTCGCTACACGGTTTTCGACGGCCGGGATCAGACGTTCGAGGCGCCGCGTACCGTGGACACGACCAGTGGACATGCGGACGCGCCGCAATTGGCAGTGGACGACAGGGGCGTCGTGCACCTGGTTTACGCTGAAAGTCCGGAGGGTCCCTGGCAACGGGCGCATATCCGCTACACGCGGGCGCGCCCGGGCGAACGCTTCCGCACGGCGGAGGAGATATCGACGGCGCATAACGAGCAGTTCGCCAGCGTCGGCTTTCCGTCGTTGGCGGTTTCGGGCGCTAACGTTTATGTGCTCTGGGAGCTGTTCCCTCGGCTCGGCGGCCGGTCGCAAGGCCTGGGCATGACGTTATCGATCGGTTACGGCGAAGGTTTCGCCGAGCCGGAGATTGTGCCGCACAGCGGGATTTCGAGTCCGGGATTCAACGGCAGCCTGCAGGGGATGTTGACGCCCAAGCTTGCCGTGAACGACGCCGGCATTGCCGTCGCCAACAGCACGTTCCGGCAAGGAGAAAGGAGTGTTGTGCGGCTGATTCGCGGACACTTCGAAAGCGGTACCTGATCTGGCGCCTTCCGTGCTCCTTTGCTGAAGCAACCGGAGGACAATCTGCTGAAACAGGCGAGTTAGCCGCCCGTTTGCCGGGAGCAGCCGCACCAGCTGCCTTGGCCGGTCCTGTGACAGGTCCTGCCTTTCATCGAACCCGGCCAGGTCAAGGGGTCTCGACCGGTCTCAGGTCCAGGTCATGGAAGTCATAGGAGAAATCCGTTGCCGGAGACACGGCCTGCATGCCGATCCGTTCAATACTGCCATCATGTTTCAGCGAGAAAGTGACGTACGCGTCCGCCATCAGGCGCCGGTCGGCCCATCGGGCGACGAAGGTATCGTACTGAAAGTGCTCGAGCGGCCCCTGGAGCGGCTCGTTTCTTTCCGAGCGAAACCACAGGCGCCCGTCTTCCAGCGAGATATGGATATCGCCGTACCACGGATCCCTGTACGTACCGGTGTATTCCTCGAGCGGCAGGCTCGGCGCGCTTTCGACATCGCGTGACGCCCACGCCTCGGCGACGACTTCATCCGCCGCCGCCCGCCGGTCCTGCGATACGTCGGCCAGTATGGCGATCCAGTCGGTTCCCGCTGCCGGCACCGCATCGCGCAGGAATCGGTCGACCACGTCGTAGACGACGGCACGCGGCGCCGCGGACAGCTGATTGCCGGTCGCGAACACCGCCAGGTCCTCTTCCGGCAGAACGGCAATGAACGTCGTCATGCCCCAGACGCCGCCGCCGTGCGACAGCATGGGCTGCCCGTGAAAACTCGCCACCCCCCAGCCCAGCGCGTAGGCGTTCAGGTAGGTCCCGGCGTGTTCCACGAGGTAAGCGGGCGCCGGAAGCAGCGTGACGGGGCTGATGAGCTGCTGAAACTGCTCGCTGCTGACCAGCCGTTCGCCGTCCTTCGTCGACCCTTCGTTCAGCAGGAATATCATCCAGTTCGTCATGCTGCGAGCGCTGCAGGCAATGCCGCCGGCGGCGGCAGCGAGGCTGGTGACGCGCGTCGTCGTCGTCTCCAGCTCGCCGTCGACCATGACATGGGGCGTCGCGAGCTCGGCGCGCGGCCCGGCCCGGTCTGCCGACGCCACGCAATCGCGCATGCCCAACGGCGCGAGCAGCCGCTGCTCGAGGAACGACGCGAACGGCATGTCGGCGACCTCTGCGACCACCTGACCCGCCACGATGTACAGCAGGTTGTCGTAGGCGAACTGCGAGCGAAAGCTGGTGGCCGGCTCGAGGAAGCGAAGCGCGCGAATCACCTCGTCCGGTGTCGCGTTCCCGTCCGGAAACATCAGGAGATCGCCGGCGCCCAGCGGCAGGCCGCTGCGATGCGTCAACAGATCGCGGATCGTGAATTCGCGTGTCACCCAGGGATCGTGCAGACGGAACTCGGGCAGATGGTCGATCACCCGGTCGTCCCAGCTCAGCCTGCCTTCGTCTGCCAGTATTGCCAGCGCCGCTGCCGTGAACGCCTTCGACACCGAGCCGATCTGGAACAGCGTTTGATCGTCGACCCGTCGTGAAGAGCCGATCTCGACGATTCCGTATCCCGCCGAGTGATACAGCGTTCCATCGTGAATGACGGACACTGCCATACCAGGCGTGTCGAACGATTCCATGGCGTGCCGGACGGACGCGTCGATCGGCTCGTCGCCCGGTGCTGCGGCCAGTATCCCGATGGCAAGCAGATACATCGTCCCGGTAACGAACAGCTGTTTGGTAAGGCCCAGGTATTGCATTCCCGTACTCCGATGGCAGATTCGCTCTCTCAACCCCATAGCTCACTGCTCGGCGCCGACACCATGCCGTGTTCGTACGACATCGGGTGGTCACGATCCTTCTTCATGAACAACGCGCCGTCCAGGTCGACGAACCGGCACAGCTGCGCGACCACGAAGCCGGGTGCCATCGAAAGCGACGTGCCTATCATGTTGCCCACCATCAATCCGATGCCCCTCTCACCCGCCAGCCGGGCGAGGGCCAGCGCTTCGGTCAGGCCGCCGGCCTTGTCCAGCTTGATGTTGATCACCTGGTAGCGGCGCGCCGCCTGCTCGAAGTCACCGAGGCCGAGGCAGGACTCATCGGCACAGAGGGGTACGGGTGACCTGAAGTCCTCCAGCTCCTGGTCGGCGCCGCGCGGCAGTGGCTGTTCGACCATCGAAATGCCCAGGTCCGCGCACTTCGGCGCGAGCTTGCTCAGTTGCTCGAACGTCCAGCCCTGGTTCACGTCGACGATGATTTCGGCGTCGGGACGCGCGGCACGGATCGCCGAGAGCCGTTCCACCGGCAGCTCGGCGTCCAGCTTCACCTTGATCAGGGATGTGTCCAGCGACTTCGCCGCCCTCGCCATCTCCTCCGGCGTGCTGATGCCGATCGTGAGCGCACTGCGGGTCGGAGCCGGCTTGATGCCGGTAAGCTCCCAAATGGTCAGTTTCTTCTGTTTCGCTTCCAGATCCCAGAGCGCGCAGTCGAGCGCGTTGCGCGCACCGCCAGGCGCCAGGAGCTCACCAAGCTGCCGCCGATCGATACCGGCCTCGATCGCCTCCCTCGCTGCTGCGACGTCGGTCAGCATGCTGGCTCCGTTCTCGTCCATATAGTAGACGCCGGCGGCCTCGCCCCGTCCGACGCTGCCGTCTTCCGTGATGGACACGTACAGCAGGTCGACCTTGGTGAAGGTGTGACCGGTAATGGAGAACGGAATCCGGAGCTCCCAGGCTTCAGCCGAACACGTGAGCTTGCGCCGCGTCACTGCATGTCTGTCCGCATCAGAGATACCGGAAGCCGAGAATGTTCCAGTAGTAATAGAACCAGACCATGAACAGCGCGCATGCCGTCACGAGGGTGAACCTCGCCCGTGCCCAGTTGCCGTACAGCAGGCCGTTGCGCCAGACGAGCACCGCGCGGACGAGCAGGTACAGGCTGACGGCCGCCGCGATGATCGGGGCGACCAGCCATGCCTTGAACAGCGGCGGTATCCCGGTGAAGAGCGTGTCCCTGACGATGGAGAGAACCACGACCCCGCTGACAACGACCAGGAGATTCGCCGCGGCGGCGTAGAACGCCGCGTTGATCGCCGACCGGTCGGCCGTTGGCAGCGAACGGATCGCCTCTCGCCGGTACCAGCGTCCCGCCGCGACCGCGACGAAGACCAGCATGGAGAATCCGAGCAGCGTGAAGTTGAGGGCAGGGTTCGCCAGCAGGGGCAGGCGGCGCAGCGACATGAACGGCAGGCCCGCCATCACGAAGCCGGTGATTTCGCCGTCGGCGCTCTCCTGAAAGGCCAGGTGCTCGGGGCTGATGCCGCTGATCAGCGATATCGCCGGGCTCAGCTCGCGAAACAGGTTGTCTCCGACTTCCGCGTATTGCTTGGCCGAGCCGCCCAGGCTGACGACGAGCGTGTCGTCCCCGGTCGGCGCGACCCGTACCACGCCCGTCAGGCGCAGCGCTTTCTCGATAGTGGAGAAATTGCCGCGCCAGAACGCATAGGTGCCGGCGTATCGGCCAGCTCGTTCCGCGAAATCCTCCGGCGGCTCCGGCCGGGTACTGTCGCGCGGAAAGAACTCGTCGTAGAACGCGGAGGTGAATGCCGTGCGCACGACACTGCCGCCCTGACCGCTGAAGCTTACGAAGAACGTCAGGTCGTGTTCCTGGTCGATGCCGAGGTACGAATGAAACCACCGGGTATCGCCGCCGTGGCCGACGAGGCGCACGCCGTTGACATCCTGCTCGTAGAAGCCGAGCGCCATGCCCATGAGGCGCTCGTCATGCGAGAACGCGCGCGCCAGCATGCGGTCCACCGTATCGGCGTCGAGGATGCGGCGGCCGTCCAGCTCGCCGCGGTTGAGGATCGCCTGGCCGAAGCGGACCATATCGGTGGCGGTCGCGGATTGTGCCCCGGCCGGGCCGAAGTTCGAGATGATCTCGAACGGCTTTTCGACAAAAGCTCCCGCCTCGACGGCGTAGCTCTTCGCCATGTCGTCAGCGAGGTGCTCCGGCAGGGGCTCGACGAACGTCGATCGCTCCATGCCGAGCGGCTCGAAGATGTTCTGCCGGACGTACCCGGCAAAGGACAGGCCGGATACGTTCTCGACGATGAGACCCGCGAGCGCTGTCGCGTAGTTGGAATACGCCGTCTGCTTCCCGGGCGGGTTGACCCGGAGGGGCTGGTAGCGCTCCATCGCGTCGCGAAGCGGCATGATCCTTTCCGGGTCGTCGAGGATCAGATAGCCGAGCGCACCGTCCTCGAAGCCCGCGGTATGCGTCATGATGTGCCGCAGGGTGACCGGTTCGTCGAACGTCTCCCGGATGCTGAAGGTCTCGAGGTAGGTGTTCACGTCGGCGTCGAGGTCCAGCTTGCCCTGTTCAACGAGCTGCATGACCGACACCCAGGTGAACAGCTTCGAGGCCGACCCTGGCCGGAACAGGGTTCGCGCGGCATCGACTGGGATCTGCCCGGCGACGTCCTGGAAGCCGTAGCCCTTCGCGAAGATCAGTTCGCCGCTCCGGACGATTGCGACCGTGCCCGACGGGCTGCTGTTGGTCTTCATCAACGGCTTCACGAGCCCGTCCACGAAGGCTTCCAGCGCTACCGAATCGTCGAGGCTTGCGGCCGCGCCGGCGGTTGCACCGGCAGCCAGCAGGACGACCGCGGCGCCGAGCCGCCGAGTGTTTGCAATCATGAACCGCCTTCCCCTCGAGCCTATATTCTTGATGCCTGAATCATAGCGTTATGGTCGTTTGCAAGTTAGGCCAATACGTCAGCATAATGTGCAGAACCGGTCAGTTTCGGGGGTTGGTCAGCGGACGTAGAATCGCATGCGATACGGGGACGAGCACTTCGTCGAGCTCAGCCAGAGCTTCGACGCTGACGAGTATTCACGGGCGCGTCTCGGCGCCTTGTTCCGTAATGCGGCACGGATCACCGCTTTCGGGTCCACGCCTGACCACAATTTCATTCACGATCCGACGGCCATTGGATTCGAAGGCTCGCTGTGCTACCGGATCGACAGGGACTGCATGATCGAGATCAACGACGCGTACCTGAAAGCGCCGATCGTGATCCGCAACAAAGTATCGAACGTCATCACTTTCCAGTTCGTCTCCACGGTGAAGCGCTCCGAGTTTCTGGGCAAACGCAAGAATGTCCACGATCTCGGGCCTGCGCTGCTGGTCTCCGCCATACCCGGGACAGAAACCACGTACCGCGTGCCGAAGGCGAACGTCCAGATCCGCCACGTCGCAGTGCATACCACGCTTTCCAACCTGATGCAGCGCATGGAGGAACCGCAGGGTACGTATCCGGAATGGCTCCGCGAGATTCTGAACGGCGAGCACAGAAAACCTCGCCAGCGCGTGTTCTTCCTGGAGGATGTGCACCGGGATTCCATCTGGTCGTGCTTTCACCTGCCCGTATCGGGCACGCTTCTGGGCCAGTGGATGTCGGCGAAATTCCACGAGCTGCTGTGCATCGGCCTGCAGATACTCAAGAACAGCCGGAACCTGACCGATCACGACCCGCTCGATCTCGATCAGCCCTGCGGCGACAAGATCCGCCGGGCCCGCACGATACTGGGCATGGAGTACGCGAACCCGCCGCCGCTGTCAGTGCTCGCGCGGCAACTCGGCATTTCCGAGACCCGCCTGAAGAACGGTTTCAAGTCGATGAACGGCACGACCGTGATGCAATACTGCATCAACAAACGCATCGAGGCCGCGCGGTTCCTGCTGAAGGAGAATCGCCACTCGATATCGGAAATCGGCACCATCGTCGGCTATGAGGATCCTTCGGCCTTTGCCCGGGCGTTTCGCCGGCAGTCCGGCTGCAGCCCGAGGGAATGGCAACGCTCCCATCAGATCGAGCCCGTGTAGGCGCGGACCCGGCGCACCGGCGCAGCGCGGCACCGCCGAACGGCTCCCACCGTTTCTGCACAGTTAATCGCCGTCTCAGACTACTGGTAAAAGCACCGGCCCCGTTACTATCGGTGACACTGATGCGGCGGGGGGCCGCGGGGGCGTCCCGGCTCAGTACTCAGGCGGGGTAAGACAATGCCCAGACCGCAAACAGTCCTTGCAGCTGTCGTCGGCACGGCTTTCATTTTCTACGGCGTCGCTCTCGTTCCTTCGGCTGCGGCGCAGGAACCGTACGAAGCGACGCTCGAAGAGATCGTCGTGACGGCACAGAAGCGGACGCAAGCTCTGGCGGAAATACCGATGTCGGTTACCGTCCTGGCGGGCGACATGCTGGAGCGACAGCAGGCCGACAACTTTCGGGACCTGGTGACGATGGTGCCGGGCTTCAGTATCAGTTCCAGCACGCGGGGCGTCACACGCATCACACTGCGCGGCATCAATACCGGTGGCGTCGCCACGACGATCGGCGTGTATGTCGACGACGTGCCTTTCGGATCGAGCAGCGGGCTCGCGAACGCCGCGGTTCTCTCCGGCGACTTCGACACCTTCGACCTGACGCGGATCGAGGTGCTGCGAGGACCGCAGGGAACGTTGTACGGCGCAAGCTCGCTCGGCGGCGTGATGAAGTACGTGACCAACCGCCCCGACACCCGAGGATTCGAAGCCAGGGGACGCGCGTCCGTGGAAGGTGTCGAGGCGGGTGAGACCGGCTATGCGGTAACCGGACTCGTCAACGCGCCCGTCAGCGATAGCTTCGCCGTTCGCGCCAGCGGATACTACCGCTACGACGGCGGCTTCATCGATTCGATCGGCAACAATCCCATCCCGAGCCTGACGGATCCGACGGTCAACGTCGTCCAGGGCACACGGGTCGAGGAGGACATCAATTCGCTCGATTCGTTCGGCGGGCGCATATCCGCCCTGTACGCGCCCTCCGACCGGTTCTCCCTGGACCTGACGACGCTGGCGCAGAACATCGAAAGCGGCTCGTCTGACGTCGTCGACGCCGATCCGGCGACGCTCGAGCCGGTCAACAGCCGCCCGGTCAGATCGCGTTACCAGCGGGATTTCACGGACATCGAGTATCGCGTCTACAGCGCCACGCTCGACTGGGACTTCGGGCGCGCGAGCCTGCAATCGGTGACCAGCTACAGCACTTTTGAGCAGAACTTCCAGCTCGACGTCGCCGCCAATACGCAACTCGCCGGTGCGCCGCTCGCCGGCGTCGCGACGCTGTTTTTCGGTGATGCCGCCACACGGCCGTTGAGCGCGGTTCAGGAACAAATAACGAGCACGGACAAGTTCACGCAGGAGCTGCGCCTGCTATCGGCACAGAACGACAGTCTGGAATGGCTGGTGGGCCTTTACTACACGGACGAGGATTCGGGGATTGACCCGCAAAGGATCCTGGCCGTCGAGGCGGGGACGGAAACCGTCGCCACGGACGTTCCGACATTGGTGGAAGCAGCCCTCGTATCGAACTACGAGGAGATCGCGGTGTTCGCCAACGCGACCTGGCACATCACGCCCCGCTTCGAGCTTTCCTTCGGCGCGCGCCAGAGCGACAACGACCAGAAAGCCTCTCAGACGCTCGAGGGCGCCTTGCTCGGCGGATCGGTTGCGTTCGATGACGCCAGCTCCTCCGAAAGTCCCTTTACGTATTCGGTATCGCCACGCTTCGAGATCAGCGACGACGTATCGGTGTATGCGCGGGTCGCCACCGGCTACCGCCCCGGCGGCCCGAACGTCATTCCCACGGGTGCGCCGCCCGGCACGCCGGGCTCCTACGATTCCGACCGGCTGACGAACTACGAGCTCGGCCTGAAAGCGGATGTCGGCAGATTGGCGCTGGACGTCGCGGCGTACTATCTCGACTGGGAGGACGTTCAGCTTCTGGCGGTCGTCAACGGTGTCGGGCTGAACGCCAATGGCGGGACCGCCGAGAGCAAGGGCATCGAGCTCGCGGCTACCCTGCGGGCGACGGATAATTTGACGCTTTCCCTGAACGGCGCCTACACGGATGCACAACTCACACAGGATACCGATCCGATCGTCGGCGGACTGGACGGAGATCCGCTGTCCTTCGTGCCGGAGTGGAGCTGGGGCCTCGACGGCAGCTACGAATGGCCGGTATTGGGCGATTCGCTCGCGTTCGTCGGCGGCAGCGTCGGATATGTCGGCGACCGGCCGGCCGATTTCGACAACCGGGCGGCCGACGGCAGTATTCGCGAAGCCGACGCGTATACGCTCGTCAACCTGCGTGCCGGCATCGACTTCGGCCAGTGGTCCGTCGAGCTTTACGTCAAGAACCTGACGGACGACGACGGCGTCAACAACATCGTTTCGGAAGGCATCCTGCCGGGTGGTTTGGTCGGATTGAGCCTCATTCGGCCGAGGACGTACGGCCTGTCCGTCGGCGTGCGCTTCTGACCGCCGGCAGGCTGCGGCCGGCACGTAATGCCGCCGCCGCGGCTACAATACTCCGCCGCCATTGCCATTCGAAGACGGATACATGCCGCTGATCCAGGCCGACCAGACGTTCCCCCTGAGCGCGGTCATCATGGCGATAGTGGCCTTCGGGATGTGGGCGGAGCGGACCCGGTGGGGACAGAGGCTCGGCGGGCCGCTGCTGCTGCTTGCTCTGGCCATGGGGCTCGCGAATATCGGCGTCATCCCGCACTCGGCGCCCCTGTTCGACAACATTGCCGGCTTCCTGGTGCCGGCCGCGATACCGCTGCTGCTGCTGCGCGCCGACTTCAAGACGATCTTTACGGAGTCCGGCCCCATGTTCGTGGCATTCCTCATCGCCGCCGGTGCGACGGTCATTGGCTCCTTCGCCGGCGCGTTGGCGATCGACATGGGGCCGTTCGAGCCGCAGATTGCGGGCGCCATAACGGCGAGCTACATCGGCGGATCGCTCAACTTCGTCGCAACGGCCGAAGCCCTCGACATAAGGGATTCGTCGATCTACGTAGCCGGCCTGTCGGCCGACGCGGCCGGCGCCGTCTTCTTCCTGGCAGCGTTGATGCTGATGCCGGCGCTGCGGTTCGTGCGTTCGGCCATGCCGTCCAGATTCATCGGCGGCACCGCCGCGGCCGAGCCCACGGGCGGCGCGCCCGGCGCCCTGCACGGTGGCGGAACATTCAACCTCGCGCGTGCCGCCAACGGGCTGGCACTCAGCCTCATCGTCTGTTCCCTGAGTGCATGGCTGACCCGGCTGTTCGATGCCCAGTCTCTCTTCATTCTCGTCGTTACGGCGCTGTCGCTGCTGGTCGCCAACCTGGCGAAACCGGTCATTCGCCACGTCGCCGCCGAATTCGAGCTCGGCACATTGTTCATGTACCTGTTTTTCGTCGTCATTGGCGCCGGGGCGAACCTGGCCGACGTGCTGGGCGCGGCATTGCCGATCCTGCTGTTCATCATCGTCATGGTGATCGTGCACCTGATCCTGCTGGTGGGTGTCGGCAAGCTGCTTAAGCTCGATCTCGCCGAGGTCATGATCGCGTCAAACGCCTGCATACTCGGACCGGCGCCCGCCGCCGCGCTTGCTGCAAGCAAGGGCTGGCAGCCGCTCATTGCGCCGGGCATTCTGGTCGGCATGTTCGGCTATGCCGTCGCCACATTCATCGGCGTGGCAATTGCCGCGCTCCTCGCCCTTTAGCGCCGCGCCGCTTCGGATCCTCGTCCATAGTGTGGCTGTAGAGTCGGCTCGGGCACGTTGCGGTTCTCGGGCGTCCTGCCCGCGGCATCCGAGCTTGCACGTTCCGTGCTCTTCCGGTCCCGGCCGGCCCCGAGCCGTTCGATCCTGCACTGGCACGGAAATTGCTGCATCGATAGCAGCCGGAACGACGCAACAGCCAAGGTGCCGTCGGACGGCCAGCACGACGGGACGTCTGCCTGCCGCACGCCGGCGGGTGAGACGGGTTGCCGATTCTGGAGGAGTGAACTCGCACGACTGTGGACAGGCCGCGCGCAGGTACCTGGTG
>CAZTAE010000020.1:19625-22740 GCA_964611535.1 uncultured Woeseiaceae bacterium | reverse complement strand
ACGAGCCGGACCGCGACTTCATCATCATGCTGACCGCCGACGAGGAAACGACCGGCGCGGGCGCGCAGTACCTCGTGAACCAGCGGCGAGACCTCGTGGACGCGGAGTTCGCGCTGAATTCCGATGGCGGCGGCGTCATGCTGGACGAGGAAAAGGACGAGCCGCTGGCGTTCGTCGTACAGACGAGCGAGAAGGTGTATGTCAGCTTCATCCTGGAGGCGACGGACCCCGGCGGCCACAGTTCGGTTCCCCGGGCCGACAGCGCGATCTCGAGGCTTGCGCGGACTCTCGCCGACCTGCAGGAGTTTCGTTTTCCGGTCGATTTCAACGAGACCTCGCGCGCGTTCTTTCGCCGCTCCCTGCCGATGCTGCCGTCCGAGCTGCAGCCCGTGGTCGAGGGCTTGCTGGACGATCCCGAAGACCCGCGGCTGTCGGAAAAGCTGACCGATTGGCCCTATTACAACGCCCTTTCCCGCACGACCTGCGTCGCGACCATGCTCGACGCGGGGCACGCCGAGAACGCGCTGCCGCAGACGGCCAGGGCGACCGTCAACTGCCGGGTGCTGCCGCAGGCGTCGGTGGAAGAGACAGAAGGCGTTCTCACGGCGATGGGCGCGAAGAACGGCGTCACCGTCGAGCAGATCGCCGAGGCCATCGCGAGCCCGCCGTCGCCGCTCGAGCCCGCGGTCTTCAATCCCGTCAGCGAAGTCGCCGAGGCCATGTGGCCCGGCATCACCGTCGTGCCCGAAATGAGCACGGGCGCCACCGACGGGCTGTTCGTCCGTAATGCAGGCATCCCCGTCTACGGCGTCTCCGCGATCGCGGAAAATCCCGGCGACATACGCGCCCATGGCCAGGACGAGCGCATCCGCGTCGAGTCGTTCTATGACGCGCTCGAATACTGGTACCGGGTGACGAAAGCGCTGTCGCAAGCCGCCCGATAGCGCCCGGCTTGCAGTGCATCGCGGCCTGCGCACCGTCCGATGCCGGCCGATCGCCGCCTGTGCCGCCCTGTCGATCCTGGCCGTTTGCGCGCACGCGGTCGAAACGCTTTCGGGAGTTGTCGAATCGATCAGCGGCGAGGACTGGCGCATCGAAAACCTTGCTTTCCGGATCCGTCTCGATGAAAGCGATCCGGCGGGTGAGATCCGCGTTGGCCGGCTGGCGCTGACGGCCGCAGAGACGGCGTTCGACGACGTGCACGTCGCCTGCGGACGCCTCGACCTCTCCGGCGTCGAGCTTTCCTGCCGGAATGCCGCCTTCACCGTTGATCTGCCGGGCATTGGCCGCGACACCTTTCCCGGCGAGGCGCACTACGATCGCGCCACCGGCAATGTCCGTTTCGAGCTGCGCGACGTACCGGCCGCGGGCGGCCGCCTGCGCGTCAGCGGCACCGCGGGTACCGAAACGGTCGACGCCACCTTCGCCGGCAGCGCGATGCAGGTCACCGGCCTTGCCCGGATCCTGGCATCCTTCGGCGCGATGCCGGAGGGGCTGTCGGCGACCGCCGGCACCGCTGACGTGACCGGCTCCCTGCGCACGCGTAATGGGGCGCCGGCGGGACTGTCGGCGAGCATCGTGCTTGCCGGCGCCTCTGTTTCCAACCAGCCGGGCACGCTGGTCGCCGAAGCGACGCATGGCCGTCTCGACGTTACCGCGGAAGCATCACCCGAGGGCTGGCGCTTCGATGCCACGCTCACCGCCGACGCCGGCGAGGCGTACGTCGAGCCGGTCTACGCCGACTTCGCCGAAACACCGCTCGAGCTGGCGGCCACCGGCAACGCTGCCGGCGACTTCCGCTCGTTCGATCTCACGGACGTTTCGCTGCAACAGGGGTCGCTGATCACGGTCACCGCCGGGCTCGTCCTCGACCTGCCCGAGCACGAAGGCGGCACCCCGACACTGAGCGGGCACATCGAGCTTGGCGACTCCTCCTTCCGGGCTCTCTACACGAACATCCTGCAGGTCTTTGCGGCCGGCACGATGCTGGGCGACCTCGACGCGAGCGGAACGCTCTCGGGTCTCGTCACACTGGATGCAAACCGCGTCACCGGCGCCGTCATCACCCTGCGGGAGCTCCACCTCGACGACCGGCAGCAACGGTTCGCGGCGTACGGCCTCGAGGGCGTCATCCACTGGCCGGGACCCGGGGACGAAGCCGCCGGCAGCGAGCCGAGCCGTCTCGGCTGGGACGGCGCCAGCGCCTACAGCATCCCGTTCGGCGCCGGCCGCATAGAGGCCAGACTCGGCGGCGACGACCTCGTGCTGCTCGAGCCCGTGCGAGTGCCGGTGCTCGGGGGAGCGCTCCTCGTCAATCGCCTGTCGATGCAGAACTACGGCAAGGATGATGCCAGCGGCCTGCTCGACGCGGAGCTCGAGCCCGTGGAGCTCGGCCGTCTCACGGCCGCCTTCGGCTGGCCGGCCTTCTCGGGCGAGCTGTCGGGCCAGTTGCCGTTGCTGCAGTACGAGGGCGAGGTCGTGACGGTCGGCGGCACACTGACCGCAAAAGCATTCGACGGCGACATCGCCTTCGAGAACCTCCGGCTCGAGCAGCCGTTCGGTCTGGTACCGCGACTCTCGGGAGACCTGCGCCTCCGGCGACTCGACCTGGAACAGGTCACCGACACGTTCTCCTTTGGACTCATTCAGGGACGGTTAAGCGGCGACGTGACAGCCTTGGAGATGATTGCATGGAGACCCGTGGCAATGGACCTGCACCTGTACACGCCCGTGGGCGACAAGTCGCGGCGGCGCATCAGCCAGCGCGCCGTCGAGAACCTGGCAAGCGTCGGCGGCGGCGGGGCCGCGGCGGCGCTCTCGTCGGGCTTCATGAAATTCTTTGAAACGTTCGCTTACGAGAAGATCGGCATCCGGTGCATACTGGCGGACGGCGTGTGCCGGATGAGCGGCGCCGAGACGGCGGGCGAGGGGCAGTTCGGCCGCGGTTACTACATCGTCAAGGGCAGCGGGCTGCCTCGGATCGACGTCGTCGGATACCGGCACGAGGTGAGCTGGACGCAGCTTCTGAACCAGTTGGCTGCGATAACGGAAAGCGGAGGCCCGATAGTAGACTAGAAGGCATTCTTCACAAGCGCCGCGCCTTTAGAGCAGGGCC
>CAZTAE010000020.1:0-19525 GCA_964611535.1 uncultured Woeseiaceae bacterium | reverse complement strand
GGGCCAAAGCCTGCAGCACACGGAAGACCAACACGGGGAGTTGTTACAAGATGAACAAGATAGCACTGGCCTTTGGGGCCCTGCTGGTCACGCTCGTGGCCGCCTGCGTCACCATCAACGTCTATTTTCCGGAAGCTGCGGCAGAGCAGGCCGCGGACCGCATCATCGACAAGGTACGGGGCGAGCAGACGGACGGCGGCGCGGCGCTTTCGCCCGGCAACGGCAGCTTCCATGCGGAGCCGGTGATGGTCGCGGCGGCGCGCGCGTACGCGGGTTTCTTCATTGCCGAGGCGCAGGCCCAGGCCGACGTCGATTTCGACCGACCTTCGCCCGAGAAGACGGCGCGGGAGAACGCACTGGCGAACCGGTTTCCACAGCTCAGGCCCTGGTACGATGCCGGCGCCATCGGCATGAACGAGCGTGGCAACGTCGAGGTCCGCGACCGGAACCTCATTCCACTCAAGGACAGGAACAGCGTCCTGCAGCTCGTCAATGCGCAGAACAGTGACTGGGACGCGCTGTACGCCGAGATCGCTCGCCTCAACGGACATCCCGAGTGGGAGAGCGGCATCCGCCGCACGTTCGCCAGCCGCTGGGTCGCGAAGGCCGACGGCGGCTGGTGGTACAAGGAAAACGGCAACTGGACGCAGAAGTAGCTACGCTGCCACGCGGCCGGCAGCACAGCAGGATTGCCTGAGGGTCAGCGCGGCTGCCGGAAGGGCCCCTGCTCCTGCTGCGCTCCTTCGCCGATCGGCGTGTAGCGTTCGGCCTCCTCCTCCGTCAGCTCGGCGACGATGACGTGCCATCGGGCGAGGTCGGAGTTGATACGCAGCTTGAAGCTGCCGCTCTGGTTGAACAGCTTCACGCCGTCGCCGACTTCCTTCGTCTGCAGCACCTGGCCCTGATGCAGGCCGCTCTGGCCATCGATCAGCGAGATGTCGAGGGTCATCGCCTGCGGAAACTCGCTGTAGACGCGCCAGTCGAGAACCCACGGCGCCTGCACGTCGAACGTCGACGTCGTCGTGCTGCTGCTGCCCCTGAACTCGAACGTCTCCTTGTCCTGGGCGATGGCGGCCCCGGCTGCAAGGCAAAAGAGCGCCGCGAAGAGCGGGCCTGCGCCTGAGACTTTTCCCGATCGGTGGATCATCTGAACGCTCCTCGTCTGCACACGGAATGCACTCCCATTAGCGATTTAGGCCGCGGGGCGCGACCGTAGTTCCGCCGGGCCCGGAAGCCTGCCGCACGTCAGCCAATGGTATCGCGGAACAGCCGCAGCCAGTTTCGCCCCAGCAGCAACTCGAGCCGGTGCTCCGTCCAGCCCCGGCCGGCGAGCACGCGGAGGATGTTGCGGAAGCGGTCGGTCGAGTCGAGTTCCGGAATCCAGGGCGGCCAGCGCACCTCGTAGCTCGGCTTGAACACCTTGAGCCGGGGCTCGTACCAGTTCTCGCGCGTCGCCCACGAGGCAATTCCCTGCGGCGGGAAATCCGAGGAAAGAGCGACGTGATCGTGGCCGGCGACCGAGGCTGCGTGCTCGATGTGGTCGGCGTAATGCTCGATCGTCGTCTCGCCGCCGGGATCCGGGCCGATGAAATATCCCAGCGCCGCGATTCCGATGACGCCGCCCTTATCGGCACAGGCGCGCATCTGCGCGTCGGTCTTTGCGCGCGGATGCCCGGGCCGCAACGCCTCGCACATCGTGTGCGTGATGGCGACCGGGCGCTTCGAAAATTCAATGCCGTCACGGGTCGTCTGCCGGCCGCAGTGCGAGAGATCGATCATGACCCCGACTTCGTTCATGCGCTCGACGACCTCGATGCCGAACTCCGACAGGCCAGCGTTCGTCCGCTCGAGGCAGCCGTCCCCGAGGCGATTGCGGAAATTGTAGGTGAGTTGGAAGCTGCGCATGCCCAGGCTGTGCAGGGCGTCGACGTTGTCGACTTCCCCCTCCAGCATGGTCGCATTCTGGAAGTTCATGAGCACGGCCGTCCGGCCGGTCTCCCGCGCGTGCACGAAGTCGGAGGCCGTCAGCGCGAGCATCAGCCGGTCGTCGTGCTTCTCCACGCGCCTCCGCCACTTCATCAGCGCATCGATGGCCGTCTGCAGGTCCCGTCGCGGCAGGCTCTCGACAATGCCCGTATATCCGGCTGCGTCTATGGCCGCGAACTCTTCCTCGCCCCAGTCCTTGCCGAACGAGAGCCCGTCGATCACCAGCGCCTCGCCGTACAGCTTTGCCAGCCGGTCGCGCGCGAACGCCGGATAGAGAGCGAGAACACTCGCCCCGGCCATCGCCTTGACGGCCTGGCGCCGCGTGATCCTGACTGTCCCTTTCATTCCTTCCCGTCCCTGCCACGGGTCGACAAACGTGCCGGCACGCGAGCCGGTCGGTCGCAGTCCGTGGGACAGGATTCTCGCAGATTAGAACCTATCTCGACATTGTCCGTGACCGCGACGGCTGCCATTTTTTCGCAAATCAAGGCGCCGCGAGCGCAGTGTAGTCATTCTACATAAGCGAGCGGCAACGCCGAGTTGCGGAAAAATGGCAGCCGTCCCGACGGGTGGCGGTCCCACGGACAATGATGAGATAGGTTCCAGGCAGACCTTTGCAGAACCTCGCGTTTGCTGCAGGCAGCGGCTCGTGCGCACCGGCCGGCAACATTGCGGTAGTATCGGAGCCGGATCGGGGAGCTGACATGCAAGAGCTGCTGACGAGGGCGGACGAATACGGCCGGATCGCGCTGGCCTACATAAACCGCCCTGCCTTCATTTCCCAGGCCATCATCATCGTGGTGCTGTTCGCGCTCGCGTACGCGCTGGCGTGGTGGGCTGAGCCCCGGCTCGAGGCTCAGGCTCGCCGCATCAAGGGCTGGCCCGGGGTGCTTCGCTTCGTCGCCGTGCTGCTACGGCGCCTGGTCTGGATCTTCTTCGTCGCGTTCCTCACCGTCGCCTTCGTGCTGGCACGGAGCATCGGCTGGCCCGAGAACGACTGGCTGCTGGAGACGGCCCTGCTGCTGGCGCTCGCCTGGCTCGTCATTTCGGTGGTGTCGCAGGTGTTGCGCAGCCGCGCGGTCGGCCGCCTGTTCGCCGTGGTCGCGTGGATCTACGTAGCGGCCGCCATCCTCGGCATAACCGACAATGTCGCTGCGGTGCTGGACAGCATCGGCTTCCAGGCCGGCAACGTCAGGTTGTCATTGCTCAAGCTGCTGAAAGCGGTGGTTCTGTTCGGCGTGACGCTGTGGGTTGCCATCGCCGCCGTCAATTTCTTCGACGACCGGATGCGGCGCGGCGACGGTCTGACGCCCTCCCTGCGGATACTCATCGGCAAGATTCTGCGGGTGACGGTGATCGCCGTCGCCGTCTGGGTAGCGCTATCGAGCGGGCTCGGAGTCGACCTCACGGTGCTTGCCGTCTTTGCCGGCGCCCTCGGCGTCGGTATCGGCTTCGGCCTGCAAAAGGTCGTCTCCAACTTCATTTCCGGCATCGTGATCCTTCTCGACCGGTCGATCGAGCCCGGCGACACCATCTCCCTGGGCGATACCTTCGGCTGGGTGCAGGAGCTGAGGGCGCGGTTCGTGTCGGTAGTGACCCGGGACGGCCGGGAGTACCTGATCCCGAACGAGGACTTCATTACGCAGGAGGTCATCAACTGGTCGTTCAGCGACGACCTCGTCCGCCTGGACGTGACCTTCGGGGTTTCCTACGATTCGGACCCCCACCTCGTTCGCAAGCTGGCGGTGGAAGCGGTCGCCGGCGTGCCGCGCGTCGTCGACAGTAATCCGCCCGCCTGCTGGTTGTCGGCCTTCGGCGATTCGTCGCTCGATTTTCTGCTGCGATTCTGGATCCGTGACCCGCAGCAGGGCCTGGCCAGCATCAAGGGCACCGTGCTGCTGGCCCTGTGGGACTCGTTCAAGGAAAACGGCGTCGCCATCCCCTATCCGCACCGCGAAGTCGTCATGAAGACGCCGGTGACGATCGCGGGCCAGCCCTGACACGCACCGCCCCGGGCGGCGCGCGCAGGGAATCGCGGAGCGGGATTGCCCGGCACAACGGCCGGGCTCCCCCGCCACGAGCCGCTGCAGCCTAGCTGCTGCTCAGCTCGTCGATCAGGTCCAGTGCCTGGGATCGCAGCTCTTCGTCATTGCTGATCACGGTGGCAACTTCGTTGTACCGGGACACGGACCAGCCATGGTCGGCGATGGTCGCAACGATTTCCTCTTGCATGCGGGCCTGGATCTCCTGCGCCTCCTCCTGAGAGGCCGCGTCGTTCAGTTCGACCGACAGCGCGTTGCGCGCTTCCTCGACTTCCAGGTAGATCTCCGCAAATTTCTGCACGTCGCTGTCCGACACCTGCGTCTGCTGCTGTTGCTGCTGCGACGGCGCCGGAGGCGGAGCCGGCTGCTGCTGTTGCTGTTGCTGTTGCGGCGGCGGCGGAGTCGGCGTTTCCTGGGCCTGCGCGGCGCCGCCGGCGAGCAGGAGTGCGAATGCGGAAGGAATCAATGCTTTCATGGTTTCTCCATCGGTAGTTGACGAGGCGCCAGGCGGCGCCGACACGAAGTAAAGCAATGACCGTGCCAGGACGCCGCAAGCCAGTGGCGCCGCGGTTCCTGGCCCGGTGGAGCCTGCCGCTTGCTCGACGTTCTGTGCCAGAATGACCCACTAGAGACGCGACGCAGCGTCCGAGGGCTCGCCCCCGCCGGCTGGATCCGCAAGTGTGCCGATTTGGCTCATGCGCCGGGTTGGGCTAAGGTACGGCGATGCCCCTGATTCGGAACGCCCTCGACCTGCGGCTCGCGGTGATCCTGATGGTGCTCGTGCCGTTGCTGCTGGTCTTCGGCGGCGGCGGCCTGCTCGCTCTCGGAGCGGTGGAGCGGCAGCTCGAGGAACGCATGCAGGAGGACATCTCGCTCATCGCCCGCACGCTCAGGCTGCCGATGTCGCGGGCGCTGGAGCGCGAGCGGGAACGCGAGGTCGACCAGGCGCTGCGCTCGGCCATCGACTTCGGCCGCGTTTACGGCGTGTACCTCTACGACGCCGACGGCCAGCTGATGACACAGGCGAATCACCTTCCCCGGCGCCCGTCTCCGAGCGGCGCCGCATCCGAGCTCCGCCAGATCCAGGACAAGGAGCAACTGGAGGACTACCGATCGATGGGCGGTCAGGAGGTCTTCTCGCTGTTTACCCCTCTCACGGATACCGGCGGCCAGGTGATCGGCATGTTGCAGATTACGCGCCAGGTCAGCGAGATGCGGGACTACATCAGCGATCTCCGCTGGCGCGTGCTGCCGACGCTTCTGGCGTTCAGCCTCCTTTTCATCCTGATCGTCGTCGTCGGCCACCACTTCGCGATCGGACGTCCGGTGCGGCGCCTGACCGACCAGATGGACCGGATCGCGGAAGGCGATACGCGCGTGCGTTCCGCGCCGAGCGGCCCCCGTGAAATTCACCGGCTCGGCCAGCGCTTCAACCTGATGCTCGACGGGATCGAGGAACGCGACCACAGCCTTGAGGCGCAGCGGAAGCGGCAACTGCAGCTTGCCGACCGGCTGCGGCAGTCGGAGAAGTTCGCCATGGCCGGGCGGCTGGCGGCCGGGGTGGCACACGAGCTCGGCACGCCGCTCAGCGTGGTCGACGGCCACGTGCAGCGCCTTCTCAGGCAGCAGCATTCCGGGACGCGCGAGCACGAGGCCCTGACGAAGATACGCAGCGCCGCGGCGGAGATGGCGGAAGTCGTGCAGCATCTGCTCGGCTTCGGGCGCGGCTCGGCGGCGGAATGCCAGCCGATGCCGGTTCGGCGGCTCGCCGCGCTGGCTGCTGCGGACGTTCGGACGTTGTACGAATCGGCGGAGACCGAGCTCCGGATCGACCCGGGACCGGACGCCGCGACGATCAATGCCGACGAGGGCCGGCTGCGGGAAGCGCTGGCGCACCTTCTGAAGAACGCGCTTCAGGCCGCGCGGGGCGGGTGCGTGCGGCTGGGCTGGCGCTCGGACGCCGGCTCGACGACCTTGTTCGTCGAGGATTCGGGCGCCGGGATAGACGAGGACGATCGCCATCGCATCTTCGAGCCCTTCTTCACCACCAAGGAGCCGGGGCAGGGCAGCGGCCTCGGGCTTGCGGTCGTTCAGGGGATCGTTGCCGACCACGACGCCGGGATAGCCGTTTACGACAGCCCGCTCGGCGGCGCCGGCTTCCGCATGGAATTTCCCGGAGGCACGGGCACCGCGTGAACGGCCGGGCCGAAAGACTCCTGGTCGTGGAGGATGACGCAGCGCTCCGTGAGCTCCTGCTGCAGGAACTCGGAGACCGCGGATATGCCGTCCACGACGCCCCCGACCTGAAGACTGCCCTGGCGGCCCTCGACCGGGAGGTCGACCTGATTGTCAGCGATCTGCGCCTGCCGGACGGGGACGGCTTCGAACTGCTGGACGCGGCCAGGAGCCGCGAGCCGGGTCCGGCGATCATCCTGATCACCGCCTTCGGCTCCGTGCCGCAGGCGGTCCAGGCACTGAAGGCGGGGGCCGACGACTTCCTCACCAAGCCGCTGGACCTCGATCACCTGGCGGTTCGCATCGAGCGTGTTCTGGACAACCGGCGAACCGGCGCGACGCTCGCGACCCTGCAGGAGACGCTGCGCAATTCCAACCGGACGCGCGGCTTTCACGGCATGATCGGCGACAGCCGCCCCATGCGGAACCTGTTTGCCGCCATCCGGCAGGTGGGCCAGGTGGAGGAGCCGGTGCTGATCACCGGCGAGAGCGGCACCGGCAAGGAGCTCGTCGCCCGCGCCATACACGCCGAAAGCGGTCGCGCCGGCGCCCCGTTCGTCGCCATCAACTGCGCCAGCGTGCCGGAGACGCTGCTCGAGGCGGAATTCTTCGGTCACACGGCCGGCGCGTTCACCGGCGCCGGAAGCGCGCGGCGCGGGCTGTTCCGCGAGGCAGACGGCGGAACGCTGTTCCTCGACGAGATCGGGGAAATGCCGGCTCCGCTGCAGGCAAAGCTGCTGCGCGTCCTCCAGGACGGGCGAGTCCGAGCGGTCGGCGGCGATCAGGAGCTCGCGGTGGACGTCAGGATCATTGCGGCCACCAACCGGGACCTGGAGGCGGACGTCCGCGACGGACGATGGCGCGAGGATCTCTTCTACCGGCTGGAAACGCTGTCGCTGCACGTACCGCCGCTGAGGGAGCATGCGGACGACCTGCTGGCGCTGACGACACGGTTTCTCGCCCGGATCGCCGCGGAACGCGAGCTGCCGGGCCTGCGGCTCTCCGAGCGCGCCCTGGACGCCCTGCAAAGATACGCCTTCCCCGGTAACGTGCGTGAGCTCGAGAACGCGCTGGCGCGGGCGGCGACCTTCTGCGATAACGGATTGATCGATCTGCGTCACTTGCCCGCCCGGCTGCGCAACGGCGCCTCACCGCCATCTGCGGATCCCGATCCTCTGGGCGTCAACGGCAATCCGCCGCCGACGCTCAAGGACCTCGAGTTACGCTACATCCGCTGGATTCTCGAACGCACGGGGCACAACAAGCGCCGCGCGGCGGAGATACTCGACGTCGGCCGGCGCACGATTTACCGCAAGCTCGGAGAATCCTGAACTCCCGTTGCTATACTGCGCACCGCGATGCCGGCGGCAGCCGTCCGCCGGGTGGATCAAAAACCTGTCCCGGCCACGGACAATGATGAGACAGGTTCCAGAACAAGACGCCCTGCCAAAGGAGCACAGCGTGAGAATCCCTGCGCCAACCGCCCTCCTGCCCTGGGTGCTCGCCGCCTTGCCGGCGTTCGCCGCCGAAGCGCCCACGCTCGAGCTGATCATGTCCGACCCGGACTGGATCGGCAATTCGCCGGTGGCGGAGTACTGGTCCGACTCCGGCGCGAACGTCTACTACGAACAGAAGCGGACCGGCGAGATCTACAACGACCTGTATGTCGTCCCCGCGAACGGCGGTACCGCAGCCCGGGTAACCGCGGCCGATGAAGCGAAGAGCTCCAATGCCTCGCGCGTCTACAACCGGGACCGCACGATGGTGGCCTGGGTGCATCGCGGCGACATCATGGTCAAGGAGCTTTCCACCGGCCGAGTGCTGCAGGCAACGCGCACGACGGCGGAAGAACTGTTGCCGATGTTCATGGCGGACGGCAGGTCGGTCGCTTTCGTCCGCGAGGAGGAGCACTTCGTCTACGACCCGTTCACCGGCACCGTGTCGGAAGCGGCAGACGTGCGCTTCGAAAAGCACCCCGACGAAGAACCCTTCGACGTTCTGCGGCAGAAGCAGATGAGCACCTTCGAAACGCTGCGCGAGGACAAGCGGCGGGAGGACGCGCAGGAGTCGCACTCGGAGGGGCGGCAGATCGAGGATCCGGCCGGCGCACCGGTGCCGATCTACCTGGGCGACGATCACGCCGAGGTCGACCGTTCGTTGTCGCCATCCGGCCGTTTTCTCCTGCTCGTCGTCGAGGACGCGGACGCCGAGGAAGGTGAGAAGGGCATCATGCCGAGCTACGTGACACCCGAGGGCTACACGACCATCACCGAAACGCGCACCCGCGTCGGCAGGAATTCCCCCGCCGCGCAATCGTTGCTGCTGGTGGACCTCGCGGAGCGCAGCTTCGTAACCATCGACTATTCGCCGCTGCCGGGCATCGGCGACGACCCGCTGGGCAATCTCAGGCAAAGCGCGGTGGACTGGTATGTCGAACGCGGCGCGGATCGCGAGGAATTCGAGGAGAAGGTGGAGCCCCCCGACGATCGCCCCCTGACCGTCGAGGACATTACCTGGAACCACGACGGCAGCCGCGCGGCCATCCAGCTCCGCGCCATCGACAATAAAGACCGGTGGCTCGTCACGCTGGAGCCCGGCTCTGAGCCGCGGCTGCAGGTGCAGCACCGGCTGACGGATCCGGCCTGGATCAACTGGGATTACAACGGGTTCGGCTGGATGCCCGACGGCAGGACCCTCTGGTTCCTGTCGGAGGAATCCGGCTACTCGCATCTGTACACGAAGGACGTCGAGGAGCGCCGGCCGCGGCAGCTGACCAGCGGCACGTTCGTGGTCCGGGAGCCCGAGCTCAACGCCGGCGGTACGGCGTTCTTCGTGGTCGCCAACCGCACCCATCCCGGCAATTACGAGGTGTACCGACTCGACGCGGGCGGCGGTGAGCTCGAACAGCTGACGGAACTGGGCGGCGTCGTTTCCTTCAGCCTTTCGCCCTCGGGCGACAGGGTGTTGCTCAGCCGGTCCTGGATCGACCGTCACCCGGATCTCTACGTGCAGGCGGCCGAGCCCGGCGCCGAACCGCTGCGGCTGACGGACACGATGAGCGAGCGCTACGCGAGCATCGACTGGGTGATCCCCGAGATCGTCGAGGTGCCGTCGTCGCACGTCGACGAGCCGATATACACGAAACTGTACATACCGCCGGACTACGAACCTGGCGACGACCGGAGGCACCCGGCCGTCATGTTCGTGCACGGCGCGGGCTACACCCAGAACTCGCACATGGGCTGGCCCTACTACTTCCGGGAATTCATGTTCCACACGCTGCTCGCGAACGAGGGCTATTTCGTGATCGACATGGACTATCGCGCATCGAAGGGCTACGGCCGCGACTGGCGCACGGCGATCTACCGGCAGATGGGGCACCCCGAGCTCGAGGACTTCGCCGACGGCGTCGCCTGGCTGGTGGAGAACTACCGGGTCGACCGGGACCGCATCGGAATCTACGGCGGTTCCTACGGCGGATTCATGACGTTCATGGCGCTGTTCCGCGAACCGGAGCTGTTCGCCGCGGGCGCCGCGCTCAGACCGGTCGCCGACTGGACGAATTACAACCACGAGTACACGTCCAACATCCTGAACACGCCGGAGGTGGACCCGGTCGCGTTCCATCGTAGCTCGCCGATCCACTTCGTCGACGGCTTGCGGCAACCGCTGTTGATCGCCGCCGGCATGCAGGACGACAACGTCTTCTTTCAGGACGCCATACTGATTGTGCAGAGGCTGCTGGAGCTGAAGAAGCCGGACTTCGAGATGGCGGTTTATCCCCTCGATCCGCACGGCTTCGTCCATCCGGACGCCTGGCTCGACGAGTACCGCCGCATCTACCGGCTGATGAACGACGCCCTGAAGTAGGTTCGCCCGCGGGCGGCAGCCGTCGGAGAACTCGTCCGGTACCGCAGACTCCTACGGCAGCCGGCGAAGATCGGCCCACAGCGGCAGGTGATCGGAAGCGCGGCGGCCGGCACGAAAGACATCCGAGCGCAACAGCTCCAGGCTGGGCTCGAACCAGATCCGGTCGAGCGGAAACAGCGGCCGGAAGGACGGGAAGGTCGCGCGCTTGCCCGCCGAAAGGAACTCCCGCCCCAGCAGCCGCCCGGCAGCGCCCTCGCCCGTCGGTTCGTTGAAGTCGCCCATCACGACGGTCGGCACACGGTCGGCCTCGGCCAGTGCCGCCACCGTCACCGCCTGTTGCCGCCGCTCGCCGAGGTTCAGTCCGAGGTGCGTCGCGAGGACGCCGATGGGGCCTTCCCCGGTCTCGATGCGAGCCTCGATGAGCGAGCGCGGCTCCCGTTTGCCGAAGCTGATGTCGTGGTCGGTCCAGGCGGTAATCACCCAGCGGCTCAACAGCATGTGCCCGTAGTCGCCGTCCGGCGTGCGGATCGTGCGCACCTCGGCACGATGCTCGCCCAGCGCATCGCCGAGCAGCTCGAACCCGTCGCGCAGGTCGCGCCTGCTGTCGACCTCCTGCAGCGCGGCGATATCGGGCTTCAGCTCGCGGATGCAACGCTTCACGCGCTCCGGATCGAAGCGGCGATCGAGGCCGATGCAGCTGTGCACGTTCCAGGTCAGGACCCGGATGGTCTGCGGCGGCATCCGCTCAGCTCTCCCGGCTGCGCAGCCGCGCTACCAGCTTCTGCAACGACCACGCCAGCGCGAGCCACAGGAGGATCACCACGGCAAACCACGCGAGATTGGTGAGCTCCGGCTGCCGCCACACCTCCCGCAGGCGATCGCCCAGCATCGTCAGCACGAACGTGCCCGGCAACAATCCCACCAGGCTGCCGGCCAGGAACGTCCTCGTCTCGATGCCGGCGGCGCCCATCGCCATGTTCACCACGGTGAACGGCGCGACAGGCACGAGGCGCAGCGCCGCTACGGCCAGCACCCCCTGCTTCTTCAGCGCGCTGGCGATACGCCGGAATATCCCGCCCTTCGTCCTGCGGATCGGCCGGCCGCCGGTCCAGACGCCGGCCTCGAAGCCGATCCAGGCACTGAGCATCGAGCCCACCAGGGCGCAGGGCCAGCCGATCCACGGGCCGAACAGCATCCCCGTGACGGCGATCAGCACCGTCACGGGGAACAGCACCAGCCCGCCGAGGACGTAGGCCGCCAATACCAGCGGATAGATCCACCAGGCATCGCGCGCTCCGGCGACCGCGCCCATGATCGCCTCGGGATCCGCCCACTCCGCCAGCGGGCTGTAGCTCCAGACCAGGCCGAGCAACAGCAGCAGGAGACCGACGGCGGTAATGCGCAGCAATCGCGAGGTGCCGGGGCTGGCCCTGCGGGCCCCGAACATGTCGCCGACGAACTCGCCGGGCCGGATCGGCTCTTCGGGGTCGGCCAGGTCGTGGAGGGCACTCGATAGCTCCTCCGTCTCTTCCTCCAGCTCGATGGGCGCCAGGCCGCGCCCCGTCTCGGGCGCCGAATCCGCCAGCTCGACCAGGGAGCCCGACCGCGCGAACCTGGCCTCGACGTCGTCCGGGGCCATGCCCAGGTGTTCGCCGAGCAGCCGGCACATGATGGCGCGTATGGCGCGGCGTGTCGGCTCGTTGGAAGCTTCGATGGCGAGATCGCATTCCGTGTCCACGCCCATCGAGCGCTTGTTCAGGTTCGACGAGCCGACGCGGATCAGGCGGTCGTCCACGATCATCAGCTTGGCGTGGACCATGACGGCCGAGTCCTTCGAACCCACCCAGGGCCAGACGAACCGGATGCGCGGCCCGAGGCCCTCGCGCAGGAACATGCGCATGAAGTACTGCTTGCCGGCACCCATTGCTTTCGCCTCGAGCCATCCGTGCGAGTAGCGCGGGGAGATGGTCAGCACCTCGAGCTCGGGCACTTCGCGCATGCGGGCGATGAGCGCCTTCGCGACTTCCTCGGAAGTCAGGTACTGGTTCTCGATATAGAGGTAGCGTTCCGCTGCCCGGATGGCGGCCAGATAGAGCTCCAGCACCTCGCAAACCGGCTCGCCGACGTCGCTGCCGGGGCGCGTGCGGGCGATCCCGACGTCGACGTCCTCGAAATCCGCCGCGACGTCGGCGGGCCACCCCGTCGCCGCCACCGGCAGGTCATAAGCGTCCCCGGTGGCGTCGCACCAGCGCGCCGCGCAGAATTCCCCGAGGCGTTCGGCGACCGGCCCCTGGACCATCATCTGCAGGTCGTGCAGGGGCTCGCATTGCTCGCCGCCGGCGTCGACCCGGGCCGGGTGTCCGGGCCGATGCTCCGGCGTATCCCAGCGCCCGGTGGTCAGGTCGATCCCGCCGCAAAAGCCGAGCGCCCCGTCGATCACCACGAGCTTCTGGTGGTGACACGCACCTATGGGCAGGCAGTTGTCCAGCGCCACCTTGATCTGTGGCGGCGTCAGCCACTTCAGATTGAGCGAAGGCAGCGGCTCGCGATCGAGAGCGAGCACGAGCGAGTAGTCCCACAGCAGCAGGCGCACATCCAGGTCGGGATTCCTCCTGACCAGGAATTCCAGGTAGGGCAGCAATTGCTCCGGAGCGCCGTCGTCCGCGTGGCCGGAGCGGCCGACGAGCGCCGTGCGGCTGTCGATATCCCAGCCGAGGATGATGATCGACTTCTGCGCGGCCGCCAGCGTCCGGCGCAGGGTCGCGAAGTAATCAGCGGCGTCCACGAGCAGCACGGCGCGCTCGGCGCGCGCGATCATGGATACTGTCCTGCCGCGCTCGAGCAGCGTGCAGCCCGTGTCCGTGGCGGCCTGGTTCGTCAT
Organism: uncultured Woeseiaceae bacterium; assembly: GCA_964611535.1. Lineage (GTDB taxonomy): Bacteria > Pseudomonadota > Gammaproteobacteria > Steroidobacterales > Woeseiaceae > IDS-8. Next base: position 6,511 of record CAZTAE010000020.1, on the reverse strand, counting down.
CCCTAGAACCTACTCATAAGTGTCCGTGGCCGCGACGGCAGCCATTTTGTGGCAAAGAGGGCGCCGCGAGCGCAGTGTCGTCATTCTACATAAGCGAGCGACAACGCCGAGTTGCGGAAAAAATGGCTGCTGGAACCGCTTCCCGCCCCGCGCGTCCCTCGGCCGGCACGGGCATCGTTATTCCGGGGATACGGTCCCGTCTGTCCCTTTCAGGCGCTCGATCGCCGCGCGAGTTCTTTCCAGCTCGGTCTCCATTGCCTGCGACGGGCGCTGCTCCTGGACCTGCTCGCCGAGCCTGAGGAGTCCGTACTCCTCGGTGATCAACCGCTCGCTGACCGCCGCGTGCTCATCGGCCGAAAACAGCTCCTTGACTTCGGCCAGCAGTTCCAGCAATTCCTCCCGTTCCGGGTCGGGCTGCTTGGGCAGCAGATTCTCCGCTTGCAGCATGCCGTGGAGAAGCTCGCGAAAACGCCGCAGCTCTGCGGCCCGCTCGTTGGGCCGCAAGCCGTTGCCACCCTCACGGCTGGCGGCGCCCTCGAGGCGGGCGTAAAGGTCCTCGAGGAGTTGTGCCTGCTCGTGCGCCGCACGGCAGGCGCTCTGGTATTCGTTGAGCACAAAGCCAGTCACTCCTGCGCCTCCTTCGCCGGCGCAAACACCGTCAATGCACCGGGCAGGGCGCGGCACTGCACGGGAGTCCGCGTGACGGGCTCGCCATCGGCCGTGACGTCCATCGTCTGCTCCGTCCATACCCTGACGACCCGCCCCCGATACGTCTGCAGCAGGTCCCGGTCCTGCACGTTACCCGACTTGATTTCGGGGCCGCGCAAAAGCAGCCGCAGCGGCCCCCGCGGGCGGATCGACAACACATCCAGCATGCCGTCATCCAGGCTTGCGTCCTTCGCGATCGTCATGCCTCCGCCGTAGTGAATGCCGTTCGCAATCGTGATCTGCAGACTCCTGACGGCGACGACGTCGCCGTCGCAGTCGATTTCGGCCCGCAGCGCCCGCTCTTCCCTCGCATGCCGGAGAAAGTGCAGGAAGTAGCCCAGCACGCCGAACTTCGACTTCGTGTCGGTGTCGAGGTCCCGGTTGATACGCGGGCCTAGCCCGATTCCCACAGCATTCAGGAAATGCACACCGTTTACCAGCCCGACGTCCACCGATCGGGTGTGCCCGGCCACGATCGCCTCGACGGCCGCCGCGATGTCGTCGATGCCGAGGGAACGTGCAAAGTCGTTCGCCGTGCCGAGCGGCAGCACGCCGAGCGGCAGCCGGGCGCTGAGCAGGGCCGGCAGCGCGGCACTGAGCGTGCCGTCGCCTCCGCCGATGACGACCCGGCGCACGGTCTTCGCGTGTTGCGAGATGGCACGCTGGGCACCGGCCGCGTCGGCTCCCGGCGGCACGACGACCGGCCCCATGCGCTTCAGCCGCGATACGACCTCCGTCAGATCCGCCTTGCCCTGCCTTGCATTGGGGTTGACGAGCAACAAGGTCCGATCGAGCGCGGGCATCGGATTGTCCGTGACGGCCGCCATCACGCCACATAGATCGATTTGACGTTGACGAACTCGCGAATCCCCGCGGAACCCAGCTCGCGTCCGTAGCCGGAGGCTTTGATGCCGCCGAACGGCAGGCGTGGGTCCGAGCGCACGAAATCGTTGACGAATGCGCTGCCTGCCCGCAGGCGCGTCCGTGCCAGCGCTTCGCCGCGCTGACGGTCGCCGGTAAAGACGGCCGCGCCGAGTCCGAACATCGTGTCGTTGGCGAGACGCACCGCGTCGTCCTCGCCCGTCGCCGTGATGATCGACGCCACGGGACCGAAAAGCTCTTCGGAGTAAGCTGGCATGCCGGCTCGGACGCCCGCGAGTACCGTCGGCGGATACCACGCTCCCGGCCGTTCCGGTATCTCGCCCCCGGTCAGGCACGTGGCGCCTGCCTCGACGCTCTCTCGCACCTGCCGGTGCAGGTCGTCACGCAGGTCGTCACGCGCCAGCGGCCCGAGATCGACGCCCTCCTCACGCGGCTCGCCGCATTTCCTGGACTTCATCAGGGCAACGAACGCCTCGGTGAATTCGGCTGCGACGTCCTCCACGACGATGAATCGCTTCGCTGCTATGCAACTTTGTCCCGTGTTGATGAGCCTGCTCGCCACGCAAGTGCCGACGGTCGCGTCGAGATCCGCATCAGCGAGCACGACGTAGGGATCGCTGCCGCCCAGTTCCAGCACCGTCTTCTTGAGGCTCCCGCCCGCCGCGGCGGCGACGGCCCTTCCCGCCCCGGGACTGCCGGTCAGCGTGACCGCGGCGATGCGGTCGTCCCCGATCAGTTCGTTCACGGTGTCGGTATCGGTCAGGATCGCGCGAAACGCGCCTTCGGGAAAGCCTGTCTGCCGGAACACGTCCTCGATCGCCAGGGCGCAACCCGTCACGTTGCGCGCGTGCTTCAGCACGCAGGTATTGCCCGCCATCAGCGTCGGGACGGCGAAGCGGAACACCTGCCAGAACGGAAAATTCCAGGGCATGATCGCGAGGATCGGACCCAGGGGGTCGAAGGCGACGTAGCTCCGGGTCGCGTCGGTATCGACCGCGCGCGGCGCGAGCATCGCTTCCGCATTCTCCACGTAGTACTCGCACGCCCGGCTGCATTTCTCCGCTTCGGCCCTGCCCTGGGCGACGGGCTTGCCCATCTCGTCGGCCATGAGTGCCGCGAACTCCTCTGCGCGCGCGGCCAGCACGTCGCCTGCGGCGCGCATGCACCGTGCCCTGGTCTCGAACGACGTCTCACGCCACCTGGAGAAGGCGCGGCTCGCGCTCTCCAGGATGTCATCCAGTTCCCTTCGGCTGTGCATGGTGTAGGTGGCGACGGCCGTGCCGTCCGCGGGATTGATGGTATCGATACGCATACGCCTGCTCCTGCTGCACTCGCACTTCGGCAGCCTTAACGTCCTGCAATTTCGAAGCCAACCGGAGGGGTCGCAACGGCGCCGGCCGCTTGCCCGCCCGCGCCGGGGTCGGGAGGTTTTTTCAACAGCATTTGAAAAAACTACCGGGTGGGCGGCAACCGGGCCCACGGCGGGTGCGGGCTCACGGGGGGCTCTCGCGCCGGGGCGCTGGCAAGCGACTTGCATGCAGTGTCAAGGGTTTGCATCTGTCAGTGGAGGTTCACCTATGAGAGACAAAAGTGCCAGGAAGCAGATAGACACAGCCATCGGCAACGTGGAGTCCGCGCTCAGGGATCTGTCGGATCGGCTCGAGGACGTCGTGCCCGGACGCAGGCGGCTGCGCCACCGGGTGGCCCGTGCGGAGGATCGCCTCAGGCGTACCGCGCACAGCGTGGCGGGCCGGCTGCCGCGCGAGCGCACCGCGTCGCTCGTCGAGAGCGCGGAGCAGACGGTCCGCGAGCATCCGGTGAGGGTAGCGTTGACGGCAGCGCTCGCCGGCTATTGCGCCTGGTCGATCTGGCGGTTCGCCAACGGACGACCAACCGTGAGAAAGGAACGGCTGGGGGAGGGTCGTTTCCGTGCCGCGGCGGGCGCCGCGCGAGAGCACCTCGACGTTCGCCACTGAACCGGACGAACCGGCCGGGTCGCCGTTGCCCGCCGGTTCGACGGGTGTTTCTCGTGCGCGGAAGTTTTCCGAACGGCGGTCGCCGGCGGCGCATGCGGCACAAATTTCATCCGTTTGCAGAAAGTACACCGACACGATGCAAGACTGTCTGTATTTGACGACGCTCGCCGGAAGACCCACTTCAGTGGGTCGCGTAGCGTCCTAAGAGTTTGTCGAAGAAAGAAAAATCGCCGTCAGTCGACGGCTCGTATGACCGCAGTGCCCCCGCTTTTCCAAAGCCTCGTGAGGTGGCACGCCGCTTGCACTACGGATATCGAGCGGTCGCGAAGACCGACCATTGCACTCATTGTCCAGCAGAGGAGAAGCAGTATGAAGAAGATTACCGCAATCGCAGGAGGTTTCGTTCTGGCAACCGGCATGGCTTTCGCCGGTGAGGGCGGTCAGAAGGCTGCGAGCTTCGAGGAGCTCGACCAGAACCAGGACGGCGTCATCACGCAGTCCGAAGCCGCCGAGAACCAGGAGCTGGTCGCACAGTTCCAGCAGGCGGACACGAACCAGGACGGCTATCTGACCCCGTCCGAGTTCGAGGCCGTGAAGGGAGAAATGGAAGAGGCCGAATAACCGGAACTTCTCCTGACGACAAGGAAAGGGCCCCAGGGACGGGGCTCTTTTTTTTTGTGCGCGGATTCCGGCCGTCGCCCGACGGGTTTGCTGGCACGGGCCTTGCATCGCCTCCGACAGGGCGAATTTCGGCAATGGAGGCAGGACGATGTCCACTGAGCACGTGAGTTGCAGCAGAACGCGCGGGCGCGCCACGACGGTGGTCGGCGCGCTACTGACCCTGTCGGTCGCGGCCCTGCTGCTGGCGGGCTGCGCGAACCGGGACCCCGAGCCCGTGTTCGACGAATCGGACGCCGGACAGGTCATCGGTGGAGTGGCGGGCGCCGCCGCGGGCAGCCAGGTCGGCAGCGGCAGCGGGCGCACGGTCGCCACTGTCGCCGGCGCGCTTATCGGCAGCATGATCGGCGAACGCATCGGGGCGCGCATGGAAGAGGACGACATGCACCAGACGGCGTCGGCCCTGGAGGAGAATCGCACCGGCGAGACGACCGCTTGGGTGAATCCGGACACCGGTAACGAATTCCGGGTCACGCCCACGGACACCTGGGAGCGCAACGGGCGCCCCTGCCGGCAGTTCGAGTTTCGCGTCGAAACCGACCGGGGCGAGGACACGCAGCGGCGCACGGCGTGCCGCGCCGAGGACGGCATCTGGGAAGTGCAGAGCTGAGCTGACGCTCCGGCGCCACGTTCCGCGCAGATTCCGCGGACAAAAGGACGAGCGAGAGCCCGCGAATCGGTAAGTCGGGCTAATTTTCGGCGGCGGCGCGACGGGCCGTCAGCGCCTCACGCCGCGCTTTGGCGAGCTCGTACTCGGCGCGGGCCAGCGCCATGTGCCGCACGCCGAGACCCTTCGCAGCCTCCAGGTATCTGGCGGCATCCTCCAGCTTGCCGTTGGAAGTAGCGAACAGGGACTGAAAAAGGAGCGCCGTGGCGATCCGGTCCGCCGCGAGCGCAACCTGTCGATCGTCGGGCGCCAATCGGCGAGCCTGGCGCAAGAGGTCGATCGCGCTGCTCCCCGGCGGCACCAGGAGGCGTTCCGCCAGAATCCTCTCGTCGACCTGCCGGAGCAGGTTCTGGAGCTCCTGCTCCGCCTTCATCTGCCGGATTTGCTCTCGCACCTGCGCCAGCTGAGCGTCCCGCGGCGGCAACAGTTCGGAGGCGCGCTCCAGCAACAGCTCGGCCTGAGCGGGATCCTCGGCGGCCATGCCGCCGGCAACCTGCAGCAGATCCCGCCCGTGGCGCCCGATCAGGTCGCCGGTCACGGCGATACCGTAGTGCTCCGGCATCACGCGCCGGGCGATCTGCAGATTCTCCACCGCACCGCGGCGGTCGCCGGCGGCCAGGGACTCGCGCGCCTTCGCCAGGAACGTCTCGGTGATACGCCTCAGGCCTTCGCGTGCCTCCACGTTACGGGGAGCGACCTCGAGTACCGACGAAAAATACGCGTAAGCATTCTCGTCCTCGGGCTGCACGAGCTGCCCGCGATCCATCGCCTTCCGCCCGTCAACCAGCATGCCCTCCACGCTGTCGCGCAGGCCGCCGACCGACCAGACAACCAGCGCAATGAGCAGACCTATCGCGATTGCTCCGTAAGCGACGTGGGAGGCGGGTGCCGCTGTTGTCACATGGCCGCCGTCCTGGTGGGATTCGTCGAACTCCCGCAGGAACTCGCTCGCGTTGCCCGGACGTCCTTCGGCAGCCGGCTTCAGGGCGCGCTCGACGGCAGGCCACCGCTCCCGCGAGTCCTCCGGCAACGGCAGCGGCAGGATTCCCCGCTCCCGCGCCTCGCACGCATCCAGCTCGCCAAAGGGCCTGTCGCCGCTCAACAGGTAGTAGGCGGTCACTCCGAGCGCATAGACGTCATCGCTTGTGCGCGGCGGCCCGCCGTGAAGCACCTCGGGACTCGCGTACGCCCGCGTCGCCCAGTTGCCTTCGCTCCTGCCGCCACCTGGCGCGGCGGAACCGAAGTCGAGCAGCTTGATGGCGCGGGTGTTCGTCAGGAATATGTTGGACGGCTTGACGTCGCCGTGGACGAGGCCGAGATCGTGCGCGTGAGCGAGCGCCCCGGCGATGCTGCGAACGATGTCCTCTGCCTTGCCGAGCGCGATTCGCCTGCTGGTGATCCGGCCGAGCAGTTCGGCGAGCGTCTCTCCTTCCAGCCACTCCATCACCAGGAAATCGAGCCCGCCGTCCTGCGCGAAGTCGAACACGCTGACGATGTTCGGATGGTTCAGCTGCGAGAGGCTCAGGAATTCCTGGCGCAGGTGCGCCGCAGTCTCGGACGTGTCCGCTTCGGACGGTGCTGCAAACTTCAGCGCCACCCA
>CAZTAE010000019.1:0-23121 GCA_964611535.1 uncultured Woeseiaceae bacterium | reverse complement strand
AGCCGCGCGCGCGGCGACAGGAGCCGCAGGAAGTAGCGGCAGTGCCGGTCCGTCCGGTCCATCATCGGCGCGACGGAGACGGTCGGGGTTTTGCTGGACTCTCGCACACCTCTATTCTACAGAAACCGGCTGTTCCACCCGACTCGCCAGTCGCGGCGTGCGCCGTCCATTGAAGCCTGCGCGCTCCTTTCCTATGATCCTCCGCCCGTCCGGAGGCTGTTTCCGTCTCCGGTGGCAGCACCGGAAAGCGTGAGCGACGATGAAGACGATAGGCTGGAGCGATTTCGAGAGCGTCGACCTGCGGGTCGGAACGATCGTCGAGGTAGAGGATTTCCCCGAGGCCCGCAAGCCCGCCTGGAAGCTCAAGATCGATTTCGGTCCGGAGATCGGCGTCCGCCAGTCCAGCGCCCGCATCACGGATCTCTACCCGAAGGAGCGCCTGCTCGGGCGCCAGGTGATCGGCGTCGTGAACTTTCCGCCGAAGCGCATCGGGCCGTTCACGTCCGAGTGCCTGATCACCGGCTTCTACCGCGAAGACGGCGCCGTGGTGCTGGCCGTGCCGGAGCGGGAGGTCGAGAACGGCGCGCGGCTGGCCTGAGCGCGGCAGCCGGGGCCTGCAGTGTCAGGTGGAAGCGTCGCTTTCCGCGCGCTGACCGGTGTCGCCGGCCGCCGTGCGCGCCGCGATGCTCCGCACGATCTCCAGATGCTCCGGCAGCTCGAGCGCCCGTTCCGCCCGCCCGAGCGACGCCCGTGCGTGCTGCACAGCCAGCTCCCGCATTTCCTCGTGACCGATGGACGCCAGGGACGCGTAGGCCTTTTGCAGCCGGACGCACACCTCGAACATCCTGGCGCCGTCCCGGGCGATCGACGTGAAGGCATCGTCGAACATGTCGCGCAAGGCGAGCTCCGGCACCTCGACGCGATCGCATTGCCCGATGTGCCCGCGGTCGCCCTCGACCGGTCGTGCCCAGAGCACGAACAGCCGCACCAGCGTCCCGATGACGTCGATGGCGGTTCCCGGATCGTTCACGGCGGGTGAAAGTGCCCGGCCGGCGATCTCCGACAGCACGACCAGCCCGAAGCGCGGATCCTCGTCGAAGGCCCTGCCGTCGCCGGTCACGAAGCAGCGGGCGATGCGCGCGCCGTCGATTTCGGGAACAGCGGCACCGGAATCGCTGTACACCTCCGCCAGCGCGCGGCCCGGCGCGGCAAAAGTCCCCGGCAGGGCCGCAACCACGATGACGACCTCCGCCTTGCGGGCACACGCCTGCAGCTCCTGAACATCCACGCGCTGCACGTAGCCGATGGATTCGCCGTAAACGGGTAAGCCCTCGCCTTCGTGGGGCCGCAGTGGGGCACCGCGCATCGTGGGGGCGCGCCGGCGCCTGCGGATGGCGCTCGCCGCGGCGCGTTCCACCTTGTCGATGGTCGAACCCTGCCGCCCGAGCCGCGCGATACGATCGACCCATCGCACAAACGTGGCGATAACGACGGCGAGGACCGCCAGCGTCAGCGCGAACAGGGTAAAGCGGCCCGCCTTCTCGTAATAACCATTGGTAACCGCGACCAGGCCGACGATACTGAAGATAAATGCACCGACGAACGTCGACAGCGCGTTCTGCGACACGTCATCCGCGACGACGACGGAGAACGACCGCGGAGTCGCCGTGCTGCTCGCCGATGCATAAGCCTGCACCATGGAGCCGGCTGCGAAGGTCGCGATCAGCAGCATGCTCGCCGACATGACGTTGAGCAGCGTCTCGATGGAGTCCCGGTTGATATCCGGCACGTAGTATCCGAGCCCCGTGTCGTCCGCCTTCCGCGCAAAGAGCGCGCCGCCGATCGACAGCACGCAGACGAGCAGCGGCTTGACCCACAGCCGCTCGCGGATCCGGTTCAGCAGGAAATGGATCTGGTCTTTCATCGGCCCTCGGCAGGCCCCGAGTGCAATGATCGCGGCAGCCTTTCGCAGCGCGCCGCCATTAACTCCGACAAATGGATGGTAGCGACGGGGCCCGGGGACGGCAAGCCTTACCGGCAGCAGTCCTTGTGGCGCGCGCACTTGTAGGACAAAATGCGGAGGGTCGCTCCCGGCTCCGGCAGGATCGCCGCCTCGACGCTATGGCAGACAAGAAACCGAAAGGCCCGCCCCGGGCCGAGCCCCCCAACGTCCTGGCCGCGGCCTCGTCCGCAGGCTTCGGCAGGAAGGACGATGCCCGCACCCGTCGCCGCGCCCTCAGACTGCACGGCTCCATCGCCCGCGACCTCGGCGTCCTCATCGTCTCCGGGCGCTACAAGCCCGGCGAGCTCCTGAACGGCGAAGTCTCCGCCAGCGACCGGCTGCAGGTCTCCCGCGGCGCCTACCGCGAAGCCGTCCGCATACTCGCCGCCAAGGGCCTCGTCGAATCCCGTCCCAAGGTCGGCACGCGCGTCAGCCAGCCCGAGCACTGGCACCTCCTCGACCCGGACGTCCTCTCGTGGATCTTCGAATTCGATCCCGACGAGAAGCTCCTCGTCGACCTCTTCGAGCTCCGCAACATCGTCGAGCCCCGCGCCGCCGCGCTGGCCGCCGGACGCCGCACGCAGGAACATCTGGATTCGATGGCGCGTGCGCTCGAGGGCATGTCCCGGCACACGCTCGCGGTCGATGCCGGGAGGGAGGCCGACCAGGAATTCCACACGGCGCTGCTGCACGCCAGCGGCAACGCCTTCATCATTTCCATGACCCGCGGCGTCGGCGCCGCCATCGCATGGACGACCGTCTTCAAGCAGCGCGAGAACCCGCTGTCGCGGGATCCGATGCCCGATCACCTCAAGGTATACGAAGCCGTCAAGGCAGGTGACGCCGAAGCCGCGCACAAGGCGATGGAGAACCTGGTTGACCTGGCGTTGCTGGATACCACGAACGCGCGCAAACAGCTCAAGCGTCCCTGACGTCGTGCGTCAAATATCGTGCCGTCGTGCCGATGTGTTTCCACGCTTCGGCCGTAAGCATGCGATGGTCATCTAAGGTCTAAGGCTGTTTCCAGGACGTGGACAGACGCTCAGGATTTGGCACTTGTGGCAACGCCTCTGTCACGGCATCGCTGCAATCCTTTCAAGGATCAGGATGCCGGTACCGTTTTTCAAGTAAAGCCAGGTACCAGCGCCGATCCCGGCAAGCAAAAGCATTGCGTGAAACAGGGACAGGGCCTTCGACTCGTGCCCGTCGCTTGCCTGCTTGATCGCCGAGAGTGCCGGAACGATCGCCAGCGCCGGCATCGTTTCATGTACCGCGCCGCCAACGATAAGCCCGATGGCTACCGCCAGCGACCCGGCCATGAGGTGTTGATCGCAGTACTTGCTGCCGCGCATCCAGTTGAATTTGCGCCGGTTCAATTCGTACGTACCGACAACTGCCATGTACCCCCAGGCGGCGCCCAGGCTGCCGGCGACCAGTTTCTGTCCCGTGATGACGCCAACAAAGCCGAAAAGTCCAATGAACAGGCTGGGAATTGCGAGCAGCACGGCCATGACCGCCCCGGCATTTACCATGAAGTTATGGGGCGGTATGGCATCACCGCGCTCTGGATACCCATACATCACGAACCCTCCCTGCCGCGCCAACTTGTCGTCATGGCTGATCAAGATTCGCGCCTCATCTCCCACGTCGAGTAGACCGGCAGTCGGGTTGTCAGCACCGCCACAACCGCGAGAAAACCGGCGAGCAGTCCGAGTGCCAGCGCGATATCGATCCAGTGTTCGAACGGCCTGTCGTCGGGCGAGAAGACCGGTACGATCATCAGATACTTGTTGATCCAGATCCCCAGATTGATGGCCAGTGCTATTACGCCCATCGCCAACAGTGATCGCTTGACGGCAGCAAACAGGAATGCGACAAACGGCAGGAAGAAACAGCCGATCAGCATGCTCCAGAAATACGGACCATAATGTCCATACATCTGTCGCCACAACGGTTCGGTCTCGTGCGGCAGGTTGCCGAACCAGACCACAAAGAACTGTGCCCAGAAGAAATACAGCCACATCAGGGTGAGGCCGGTAATCAGCATTCCCAGACTCTTGATCTGGTATGGACCGAAATGCCGGCCGCCGTCAATCCTTCGCATTACGACGGCGATAGCAACCATGGCGGCAGAGCCCGCGAATATGTTGCCGAACCAGAAATGGATCGGGAACACGGTGCTGTGCCAGTGGGGTATCAGCATCATGGCGAAATCCCAGGCGATAAACGTATTGCAGACAACAAAGCCGAGCAACACGATCGGTGAGAACCGGTAGAGCTGTCGCTCTACCTCGTCGTGATCAATGAACGATACTTCTTCGCCGCTGGTCAGATCCGGTTGCAGACTTTTTCTCACGTAGATTGCAGCGAGGGCGTAGAACAACAGAAGCCCCCCAAGGCTCCTGACCATAAGCCAGTCAATGTCGAGCCACGGACTGATGTGCTCCTCGGGTGACGCCTGCAGCCAGTAGAAAAGGTCGTCCCTGGCATAATGAAAAATGAGCAGAAAGCCTGCAATCGCAAAAGGGAAAAACGCGAGCGTCGAGAGTTCCGCAATACGGTACCAGGGCTTGCCCCAGTCGGCTTTGACCAGGCGAAGAATGGCGGTGAATACGACACCCGCCTGGCTGACGCCCAGCAGAAACAGATACGAGACCGTCAGGAGCGCGAAATCCGGCCGGGTCCCGGCACCGGACAGGCCATAGACGAGACTCGCGGCGCCGAGAAGGAAAATGGCTACGAGCAGCGAAAGGACAGTTCCGCCATGCTGGTGCTTCGGATTATTCATTGTCACCGAACTCGCTTCTGACGTAGTTGATGACGTCCCATCTTTCCGATGGGCTCAACGCATCACGATAAAACGGCATCAGGACGCGGCCGCGCGTCAGCGTAAAGAACAGCTGTCCGTCCGCCTGGTCCTGCGTATAGGCATCATTGAGGTCGACCGGCGCCTTTTCGACGAACTTGCGGCCCACCGGCCCGTCTCCGCGGCCGTCCGCCCCGTGGCAGACGAGGCAATTGACCTCGTAGAAGACCTTGCCCCGCGCGATGGATTCCTCCGTCGCAGGGACGGGGTTCTCGATCGCCGCCGCCGCGTCTTTCATATCGAAGCTCTCCTCATCGGTCAGCGGCTGCGGCACCGTTTCGCCGCCGTCGACCGGAACGGAGCCAGGCCCCGGCGGCGCAACGGATTCCTGCGGCTTCTCCGACGGCTGATCGACCATGTCCTGGTCCCACGGGTACGCCCAGCCGAGTGACGCCGATGCCGTCATGATCGAAAATACGAGGAATCTCGATGCCTTCATGATTTGCTCTCGCTGACGCTCTGCACCGTCTCGGCGCCTGCCTCGCGCAGGATCGCCTCGGCGCGGCCGAACCGTTCCTCGGTGTCGCAATCGACCGTGACCGCGAATCTGTCGACGGCGGCCTCCGGCACGTAGACACGCTCGCGAATTGCGGGGAAGCGCGCGCTTATCAGAAATCCCAGCACGGTGGCGAGAATGCCGCACAGGATGGTCATCTCGTACGTGATGATGAGAAACGGCGGAATCGTAATGATCGGCCGGCCGCCGGTCGGATGCAGGTACAGAACGGCGGTACCGGCCGCAAGCGCAAAGCCCGCCAGCGCGCCGAAAAGTCCGCCAAAAAACGTGAACCGCTTGATCACGGATTTCTTGGGCCCGAGCACGTCTTCCACGCCGTGGATCGGGATCGGCGAGATCAATTCCGGCCGCGCGAATCCGGCGCGCTTCAGACGCCCGGCTGCTTCGAGCGCCGACTCCGGATCGCGAAATAGCCCTAGTGCGTTGCTTGCCATTCCGGAATACCTTCTCTCTTCGGTACCTTCATCGTCTCCTTGACTTCATAAATGGAAACGCTGGGAAAGATCTTCACGAACAGCAGGAACAGCGTGACGAACATCGCGAGGGACCCGACGATGATCGACAATTCGACGAGACTCGGAACATACACGCGCCAGGACTCCGGCAGATACTGCCGCGACAGCGTCGTCCCGATGATCAGGAATCTCTCCGTATACATGCCGATATTTATGGCTATCGACAGGAGCAGCATCGGCACGAATGATGTTCTGAATTTATTCGAGATCAGCAGCAGCGGTGCTACGCCGCAGAACAGGATCATCTCCCAGTAGAGCGGTGCGTAATAGCCGAACAGCTTGTACTTGAGCTGCTCGTATTCCGTCGATGTTCCGCTGTACCAGCCGGTGAAAAGCTCCAGAACATTGATGTATGACCAGAGCAGCGAAAGCACCAGCAACAGTTTGCCGAGATTGTCGAAGTGCAGCCTTGTGATGTACTGCTCGAAGTTCATGTACTTCCTCAAGACGAACATGACGGTAACGATACCGGCCGTCCCGGAGTAGATGGCGCCGACGACGAAGTAGGGAGCGAAAATCGTCTGGTGCAGCCCCGGGACGATCGACATAGCGAAGTCCCACGACACGATGCTATGCACTGAAACCGCCAGGGGAATGATGAGCACCGCAAGAAACGTGTAGGCCCAGCCGAGCCGGTGCCATTCCGTATCCGTGCCGCGCCAGCCGAGCGACAGCAGCGTGTACATGTGATGCCGCCAACCGGTTGTCCGGTCCCGTACCGCCGCGAAATCGGGGATCGAGCCCATGTATATGAATATCGAGCTGCCCGTCAGGTAAGTGGTGATCGCCATGACGTCGAACAGCAGCGGCGAACGGAAATTCGGCCACAGCTCCATCTGGTTCGGGTAGGGCAACGCCCAGTGAATGAACCACGGCCGCCCCAGATGCACCATGACCATCATTGCGGCAACCATCAGCGAGAACAGCGTCATTGCCTCGGCGCTGCGGTACATCGCCTTGCGCCACTGGCTGTTTGTGATATGCAGGACGCAGGACAACAGCGTCCCGGAATGGCTCAAACCGATCCAGAATATGAAGCTGGCGAGATAGGTTCCCCACACTGTCGGACTGTTCATGCCGGCAGCGCCGATTCCGTAATAGAGCTGATAGAACCAGGGAAAGAAAAAACAGGCCAGCGTCACGAATATGGCGCAGCCGAGTGTGATGTAGTATTTCCTTCCGGTGACGACGAGTGAACGGACGACGTCGTCGTGGATGTCGGTGAACTGCAGTTGCCGTTCTTCAGTCTGCATCGTCGTCGACCTTCTTCAGGTAAACCACGGACGGCTGGGTATTGAGCTCTCCGAGCACGCGGTATGCGCGCGCATCGTTCATCGACTTCGAGACTCGGCTCGATGCGTCCTTGCGGTCCCCGAAAACCAACGCCTCGCTCGGGCAGCTCTGTACACAGGCCGGTTGCACCTCGCCGTCCCGGACTCGACGCCGGCCGTCGTCCTTTGCATGGTCCTTGGCCTGGCGAATGCGCTGCACGCAGAAGGTGCACTTCTCCATCACGCCTTTTTCCCGCACCGTGACATCCGGATTGAGTTGCTGCTCCAGAGGCGCGTCCCAGTGATGGTCGTTGTAGTTGAAATATCTGACCGTATACGGGCAGTACACGGCGCACGACCTGGTTCCGATGCAACGGTTGTAGACCTGCGCGTTGAGACCATCCTGGTTGTGGTACGTGGCGGTCACCGGACAGACGGTTTCGCAGGGAGCCGCGTCGCAGTGCTGACAGAGCATCGGGATAAACTTCAGCTTCGCGTTCGGGTATTCGCCTTCCCAGTAACGCTCGATGCGAATCCACTGCATCTCGCGGCCGCGCGCGAGCTCCTCTTCGCCGACGATGGGGATGTTGTTTTCGGCCTGGCACGCGGTGACGCAGGCACCGCAACCCGTGCAGCGATCGAGGTCCACCGTCATCGTCCAGGCGTAGTCGAATTCGTCGTAGTAGCCGTCTTTACGGAAGTCCCGCCATGCGGAAACGAATCGATCCCAGATGCTCATGTCGACTCCACCACGATCGGGATGCTGTTCAGTTTGACGCTGTGCCCGGCCGAGCCGGCACCGTCACCGGTCGATTGCACGATGCCTCTTCCGAGCTGCCGCGATTCACCGCCGGTTTTCACCGGCGCCGCCCGCCTGCCGGTCGCCGCCAATGCCACCCGCGTTGCGCTGGTCGCGAGGTTGCCGGATGAGGAGTCCGTCTCCGGCGCCAGGATCTCGATCGGATTGGCGCCGCGATTCCTCGCGTATCGTCCCAGGGCGCTATGTCCCTGGCCGACGGGCATGGCAACGACATCCGGCCTGATGGCGGGGAAGATAACGACGGGCGCCTCGATGCTGCCGAACGCGGAGGCGACCGTCACCACATCGCCGTCCCTGAATCCCATGTCTCTGGCCGTGACCGGATTCAGCTCCACCCAGGTTCCGTAGACGATGCCGGTCATCGGCTCGGGCAGTTCCTGCATCCATGGCAGATTGGCGCCGCGGCCGTCATACATTGCGGTGGAAAGGTAGGGGTGGAGAATGAACGGGTAATCTCCGCTTTCTCCGGCAAACCGCGGCGCCGAGACGGCCATGCCCTCGATTACACCCGGGGCGATGGCCACGCTGTCGCTACGTCGCACGTTCCCCCCCCACACGCCTGAAACGAGCACGTCGCGCCAGAAGGAGTCGAAGCCGCCCGATACCGGCACGCCGCGTTCGTAAATCTGTCGCCACCCGTCTTTGAGGAAATCCTCCGTCGAAGTCCACGGCATCGCTTCACCGAGTCCCAGCTTGCCGGCAAGGCCCAGGACAATGTCGCCGGTGCTGCGGGAGTTGTACAACGGCGCGACCACCGGCTGTGAAATCGTACCGACGGGGAAACCGACACCCGGTTGCGGCATGTCATCGCCCCAGGCTTCGAGGTAGGTATGACTCGGCAGAAGAACGTCGGCCATCAGCGTCGTTTCATCCATGAAGCTGGACAGGCTGACGATGGTCGGGATGGCCGCCAGCGCCTCCCTGAAGCCGGATGCGCGGGGCAGCGTGAATGCCGGATTCGTGTTGTTGACGATCAGGACGTCGATTCTGCCGTCGCGGGCGTTCTCGACGAGCTGCTGCATCGTCCGATAATTCGCCTGCCGGTCGATGGCCGAGCCGCCCGCTACCGGATCCGGATTGAAGACGACACCACCGGGCTTGCCGATGTTGCCGGCGAGGTAATTGAGGGCGTTGACGGCAACCAGCGCATTGACACTGTCGGTATGATTGCCTGCCGCGCCGCCGCCTATTGCGAGACCGGGCTCGGCGTCTGCGAATTCCCGGGCAAGACGCGAAATCGTCTCTTCGGCTACGCCGGTCAGGTCGGCAACGCGACCGGCCGACCAGGCCGCCAGTGCTGCACGCCACTCGCCGGCGTCGTCACCGTCGTAGCGTCCCTCGGCAACGAGGTGATGCGCGATGCTCAGGGCAAGGAATCCCTCGGTGCCCGGTCGGGCCGGAATCCACTCATCGGCCGCAGCCCCGCTTATCGACATCCTCGGCTCGATCTGCACGAATCGGCCCCTGACACTGCCGTTGCCCTGGCGGCTGTGACCGAAGCCAAGGCTGTGATGTACCGGCGAAAGCCAGTTGGTCAGATAATCGGCGCCGAAGGACAACAGGTAGCGCGCATTGTGTATGTCGTAGTAGGGGAGCTGATGTTCGCCAAAAAGCCGCTCATTGGCCGCGTACAGGGCATGCGGATGGACGAAATCGTAGTGCAGCAAATGATCGGAGCCAAGCTCGCCCATGAACAGTTCAAAGAGGTCTGCCAGGTGCCCGCGCACCCCCTGTGTCAGAAAGTAAACACCATCCTGGCGCGCCGCCGCCAGGCGCTCCGCGGTCAGGGACAGGCCGTCTTCCCACGTGATCTTTACGAATTTGTCCTCGCCGCGTTCGCCGTTCTGGATCATCGGGCCTGTGAGGCGATCGGGATTGTAAAGCACCTGAAGCCCGGCCTGCCCCAGCGCGCACAGTCTGCCCTGATTGACCGGATGCAGCGGGTTGCCTTCGATCTTCTTGGCCCGGCCTTCACGCGTGCGGACGGAAATCCCGCAGCCGGCCGGACACATGCCGCAAACCGAGTTGTACCAGGTGGCAATGCCGGGACTGTATTCCTCCGGCGGCACCGGATAGGGAATGAGGTATTCGACCGGATGCTTGATCGATTCCGCCAGTATGAACCCGGCGCCTGCGCCAACGCCGCCTGCGCCTACGAGCCTCAGGAATTCTCTGCGGTCGATGTTGGCCATTGCGTTTCCCGATTCCTCAAGCCTATTTGTGGCAGGTCCAGCAGTCCGTGCCGTGCTGAACCTCGTTCTTCCTGTGGCATTCGAGGCACAGGCCCATCTTCAACGGTGCCTCGCGGCTGACCACCTCCATCGTCTCGACGGCGCCGTGGCAGGTCTGGCATTCGATGCCGGCCGCCACATGGCGCTTGTGCGTGAAGTGCACGAAATCCGGCAAATCGTGCACCTTGATCCAGTAAATGGGTTCCCTGTTTTCCCAGTGATTCGCGAGCAACCGCACCTGCGGGCGTTCTGCGGCCACTTCCACATGGCATCCCATGCACTTGCTGAGGCTCGGCACGCCGGCCGACATGGATCGCCTCGCCTGGACATGACAGTAAAGGCAGGGAATCTGGTTATCACCGGCATGAATGCGGTGACTGAATGCAAGAGGTTGATCGGGCGTGGTGCCCGGAAAGAAGGTGGCGTTCGCGAAATACCCGACGGCCATGCCGACCATTGCCACGATCACGATCCTGGCTGCCGGTTTAAGAACTTTCAGCGCCGGAACGATCGATACGCCCATTTTCATCTGATCCCCAGCGTTTCGCCGAAACCGTCACCGAAGTCGTGAATCAGTTTGGCAACCTGCGAGTTTTTGGTGGCGCGCAAATAAGTGTCGGCCATCTTGTGAAAGACCTGGTAGAAGTGCAGGTTCATGTCATCGACCGTGGTATCCCGGGTCCACAGATCGATGGCGGCCGTGGATTTACTTTCGCCGTCCCACAGCGACAACATCATCGACTGACAGGGCGCAGGGCCGTCGCTTTTGGCTTCGGTCGCCTGCCACTCGATTCTGGTGGGCAGGTCGTCGGCGTCGAGCTCAACCTTCAGTGTGATTTCCGCTGTTCTTGACATCGCTTATGGTTCCTGATTCCATGTTCCGCCTCTCGTCGCGGCATTTTCCGATGTTCGATCTCCTCATTGTTCTGGTCATGGTCGGGATCTTCGTCAGCCTTGGCCTCGGCCTCTATTTCCTGGTCAAGGACCGCGGCAAAACCGAGCGAACGGTCAGGTCGCTCACAGTTCGCGTGGGCCTTGCCGTTTTGCTTCTCGTCATTCTGGCTTTCGGGTTCATCGCACGTTACGCCGACTAGAACCAGTAAACGAACGCATACAAGAACAACCAGACGACGTCGACGAAATGCCAGTACCAGCTGGTTGCCTCGAATGCGAAATGATTGTGCGGCGTGAAATGCCCGCGAAGCACCCGCAGCAGCATGATGATCAGCATGATCGTGCCGAGCGTTACGTGTGCGCCATGGAAACCCGTCAGCATGAAAAAAGTCGAGCCATAGATTCCCGAACCCAGGCTCAAGCCCAGTTCCTCGTATGCGTGCAGATATTCCACGACCTGCAGCGTCAGGAAAGTGGTGCCCAGCACGATGGTGAGGAATAGCCATAGTGCCAGGCGGACCCGTTGATTCTTTTTCAGGCCCCAGTGGGCGAACGTGACGGTCAGGCTGCTGGTCACCAGGATCACGGTGTTCACGAACGGCAGACCCCAGGCGGCCATCGCCTGGGTCATCGTGCCGCCGGGAGTCATGAACAGAGGCCACGTGTCTGCGAAATCGGGCCACAACAGCAGGTGCGTATCGAGCTTGCTTCCCGCGCCGGCCAGCCAGGGTACGGAAACCAGCCGTGCATAAAACAATGCGCCGAAGAAAGCGGCAAAGAACATCACTTCGGTAACGATGAACCAGGCCATCCCCATACGGAACGAACGGTCGAGTAGCTGGCTGACCATGCCCTTCAGGTCTTCCCGGATCACGATGCCGAACCAGCCGATCGTCATGAACGCTATCAATGCCAGTCCGGCGAACAGGAGCGGTGCCCCGTAAGCGCCTTCCGTGGCGACCTTATCGCTGCTCTGGTGGATGAGACTGACCGCGCCGTATGCGGTCACGAACAACGCGACCGAGCCGATGATCGGCCAGATGCTGCCGTGCGGAACGTAATAGCGCGGTGCCTCGTTCACAGGCTCGTCCCTTTCCCTAGTCATTATGGCTGGCGATGTGTTCGTGCTCGGCATCCTCGACACGGAACATCGTGTACGACAGGGTGAGCTCACTGATGTCGACAGGTAACTTCGAATCGACCATGAACCTCACGCCGATTTCTGCCTCGCCTCCAGCCGGCAACTCCTGCTGCTCGAAGCAAAAGCATTCCAGTTTCTTCAGATAGCGTGCGGCCTGGCCGGGAGAAACGCTCGGCACAGCCTGACCTGTCACCGCGTGCGCTGAGCGGTTGCGAACGTAAAAGGTGGTGGCTTGCAGCTCTCCCGGACGTACGACCAGCCTGCCTTCAGTGGGCCGGAACTCCCAGGGCATGCCGCGTGCGGCCTGGGCCAGGAATTCGACAGTCACCTTCCGGTCGACAGGCGCTTTGGATCGTTCGATCTCGTCGACCAGCGCGGCCTGGGCAGACGTTTTGCCATTCAGCCCGGTGATCTCGCAAAAGACGTTGTACAGGGGCACCAGCGCGAAGGCGAAGCCGAACATGCCGACCGCCAGCGCGATCAGCAGGAACGTATGCTTGCTTCCGGCGGTCCCCTTCAATGTCTTTCACCTTCTGCAATGACGGGCGGCGTATCCCACGTATGCAGCGGCGCCGGCGACGGCACCTCCCACTCGAGTCCTTCGGCGCCTTCCCACACCCGCGCTTTCGCCCTGGCGCCGGCGCGAATCGTCTTGATCACGATGTAGAGGAAAAACACCTGCGTCAGTCCCAGCACGCCGGCTCCGATGCTGGATACCATGTTGAAATCGGCAAACTGCAGGGAGTAGTCGGGGATGCGCCGCGGCATGCCCGCGAGCCCGGAGAAGTGCATTGGGAAAAACGTCACGTTGACGGCGATCGTCGCTGTCCAGAAATGGATCTTGCCGAGCCGCTCGTCATACATGTGACCGCACCACTTGGGCAGCCAGTAATACACCGCCGCCATCGTTCCGAATATCGCACCCGGGTAAAGCACGTAATGGAAGTGCGCGACCACGAAGAACGTGTCGTGATACTGGAAATCGGCCGGCACCAGCGCCAGCATGAGTCCGGAGAAGCCGCCTATCGTGAACATCATGACGAAGCCGATGGCGAAGAGCATCGGCGTCTCGAAAGTGATCGAGCCACGCCACATGGTGGCAATCCAGTTGAACACCTTTACGCCTGTCGGCACCGCGATCAGCATCGTGGCGATCATGAAGAACATCTCGGCCGCGAGCGGCATGCCGGTCGTGAACATGTGATGTCCCCAGACGATGAACGACAGGAACGCAATGGCCACCGTCGCATAGACCATCGAGTGATAGCCGAACAGTTTCTTGCGCGAAAAAGTGGGGATAATCTGCGAGGCGATACCGAAGCCCGGCAGGATCATGATGTAGACCTCGGGATGCCCGAAGAACCAGAACAAGTGCTGGAACATGACCGGGTCGCCGCCGCCGGCCGCCTGGAAGAAGCTGGTGCCGAAATGGCGATCCGTCAGCATCATCGTCACGACACCTGCCAGGACCGGCATCACCATGATCAGTAAGAACGCGGTGATGAACCACGTCCACACGAACAGCGGCATCTTCATCCAGGTCATGCCGGGCGCGCGCAGGTTGAGGATCGTCACGATGATGTTGATCGCGCCCATGATCGACGAAATCCCCATCAGGTGGACACCCAGGATGAAAAAGTCGGTGCTGGGCGGTCCGTAGGTGGTCGACAGCGGTGCATAGAACGTCCAGCCGAAATTGGGCGCGCCGCCCTCCATGAACAGCGACGACAACAGCAGCGTGAAGGCGAACGGCAGAATCCAGAAACTGAAATTGTTCATGCGGGGCAGCGCCATATCGGGCGCACCGATCATCAGCGGGATCATCCAGTTGGCGAGGCCGACGAAAGCGGGCATGACGGCGCCGAATACCATCACCAGTCCGTGTATGGTCAGCACCTGGTTGTAGAAGTCAGGCTGCGCGAACTGAATCCCGGGCTCGAACAGCTCCAGCCGGATGACCATCGCCATGCCGCCCGCGATGAAAAACAGCAGGAAACTCAGCCACAGGTAAAGCGTTCCGATCTCTTTATGATTGGTCGTGAACAGCCAGCGGGCCGCGAACGCCAGTAGAGGGTGGTATTTTTTCGGAAGGGTCTCAGCGTGCGCAACCATCATCTTGCCTCGTAGACCGTGACGGGTTGAATGACATCTCCCATGTCATTACCCCAGCTGTTTCGCTCGTAAGTGATGACGGCGGCAATGTCCAGGTCGGAGAGCTGCGGGGCCCAGGCCTGCATTTCCGTATCGGCCATGCCATTCATGACGCGGTCCAGGTGATCGGCTACCGGACCGGTCGTGATCGGGCTGCCGGCGAGTGCCGGGTACTTGGTCCCCTGGCCCATACCGTCGCGTTCATGACAGGTGGCGCAATGCTTCACGAACACCTGCTCGCCCTGCGACACCAGTTCCTGCATCGACCAGGTCCTGGCGCGCGCCGCGACGGCCGCCTCGCCCGCCAGCTCCGCCGCCTGTATTTGATCCTCGATCCATCGGTCGAACTCGGCTTCAGGCCTCACTTCCACGACGATTGGCATGTAGGCATGGCCCTTTCCGCACAATTCCGTGCACTGGCCACGGTAAATTCCGGGCTCGGGAACCCGGGTCCATGCTTCGTTGATGAATCCCGGAACCGCATCCTGTTTGACGGCGAAATCAGGCACCCACCAGGAATGGATGACGTCATCGGCGGTGGTCAGGAAGCGGATTTTCCTGTCGGTTGGCAATACCAGGTAGTTGTCCACGTCCAGCAGGTAGTGCTCATCCTTCGGCTCCCGGTTATAGATCTGTTCCTCAGGCGTCGCGATATTGCTGTAAAAGCTGATGTCCGAATCAAGGTACCGGTAATGCCATTTCCATTGCGATGCCGTGATGAGCACTGTCATGTCGGAATCCCTGTTGTCTTCGATGTCGCGGAGCGTGATACCTGCAGGTATCGCCATGCCGATGAGGATCAGCACCGGGATCAGCGTCCAGACGAACTCGACCGGCGTGCTGTGACTGAAGGTCGCGGGCTTGGGATTCCTCGAGCTGCGATGGGCAAACATCGTGTAGAACATGGTGCCGAAGACGAGCACGCCGACAACGACACAGACCCAGAGGCCCATGTGGTGAATCTGCTGGATGCGGGCGCTCATTTCGGTAACGCCCGGCCGCATGTCGAGCTCCGCGGCAAGCCCAAGGTGGGGAGCACCCCAAAGAATGAGGAATCTCAGGCTGTTCTTCAGCCCGCCGGCGTGAGAAGCCGTTGCTTCTCGCCGAAAGTTGGTGGAGGGTCGTCGCAACGTTCACCCTCTTTCTTTTTTTTTCAGGCTCGAGCCTGATCGCGTGGAGGAAGCACCGGGTCTAGTCCCCGGTTAGGAAATCCAGCCTGTTCGACGACTGTCACTGCGCCGTCCCTGGTTTTCTCCACGCACCGCAGCTAGCGTTGCCCGCTGAGTCTTTCTCCCTTCGTCGTCTCGCAGTTATGCGTCAGCATAGACCAAATATTACCGGGAGGAAAGACACTCAGCGCTGCAGGTCGGCAACCGTTCGTAACTGATTGTTGCGAGACCAGTCACGATATCGAATCGCTTCGGATCGTTCGACGCGACCGCCCCAGTTGCCTTGATGCGCCAGTAGAAACTGCTCCCCGGCGATTCTCGCCTGCCAGGCTTCGCCGTCCCAATCGAAAAACGCGATGGTCGGATTCGAGTGGCGGCTCCAGTCGTTGGTGTTCTGCGGGACCAGCTCGAACGCGCCGTCACGAATCCAGCCGGTCCACTTTTCGTTGTTCCAGGCGACAAATTCCATTCTGTTCTGTGACCAGGGACGATCAACGGGCTCGACGCCGGACTCGGCGGTGACGCTGTATGAAAGCCTGGCCGCCGCAATGACAATGAGAAACGCCGCCAGCAGACCGAACCATATTCGTGTCATGGGCCCCTCCTGACCTCCCCGGCGGCTTTGCGCTGCATTCGTACACCGCCTGCCCCGGACAGATGCTATCCGAATATTCGGTGCCCGAAAAGGTCTGCCATCTCCGCGAGATGCTCCGGCAACGCGGCTCTTCCAGTGTCTCGAGAACGCGCGCAAGCAGCTCGAGCGCTCCCTGCACATTCCGGGCCCCTTTCACGACTGTCGCAGGTGGAGGTGATCCTGAAAGGAACTCCCCCTCGAACCGCCCGTAGCGTCTTGCGGCGTCTTGCCCTCCTCAGTTGAGCCAGAAGCTGAAGTAGAGGTAGATGGCGGCGACGAGGATGAGAATTGCGCTTGCCATCAGCTTGTTGCCCAGGTCCCAGCTCGCGCGGATTTCTTCGCCGTGGAGCTTGCGGATCGAGAGGTAGGTCAGGCCGTGGACTTTGGCCTCCGGCGGCGGCGCCGAAGTCAGCGAACCGACAACCATGAGCAGCGCGCTCGCGACGAACAGGATGCCGGTCGCGTAGAGGAAGTTGAAATCGCCGACCGCCGCCAGCCAGGCCGGGTTCTCGATCTTGCCTTCGCCGAAGAGCGCCTGGCTGCTCAGCTTGAACATGCCGAGGATGAAGCCGCCTGCCAGCGCCCACACGGCGCCGCGTGAGTTGAGGCGCTTCCAGAAGAGGCCGAGCAGGAAGACCGCGGTGATGGGCGGCGCGAGGTAGCCCTGCACGCTCTGCAGATACTGGTAGAGGCCGCCGCCCGAGATGACGCGCATCACCGGGATCCAGAGCATGCCGAGCACGACGACCACCGTCGTCGCCACGCGGCCGACCACCAGCAGGTGCCGCGCTCCCTTGCCGGGCCGGAGCTTCTCGTAGATGTCGACGGTGAAGAGCGCCGCACTGGAGTTGAAAAGCGATGCCAGTGAGCTCATCAGCGCTGCCAGCAGGGCAGCGACGATCAGGCCGCGTATGCCCGTCGGCAGGAGCGTCGCCACCAGCGTCGGGAATACCGTGTCGCCGTTGATGCCGGTCACGCCGTCCACGGTGTGCATCGGCAGCTGGATGAGGCCCTTCTGATGCAGCGCCCAGCCGATCATGCCGGGTACCAGGAATATGAGGACCGGCCAGACCTTGAGCAGGCCGCCGAAGAGCGCGCCGCGGCGCGCCGTGGTCAGGTCACGGGCCGACAGGGCGCGCTGCACGATGTACTGGTCGGTGCACCAGTACCAGATGCCGATGATCGGCGAGGCGATCAGGACGCCGAGCCACGGGAAGGTCGGGTCGTCGAGCGGCCGCCAGAGTGCGAACTGGTCGGAGTTCGTCTGCACCGTCGCGACCAGCTCGCCCCAGCCCGTGAAAAGGCCGCCGCCCTCGCCCAGCCTGAGGAGGCCGAGGGTCGTAATCAGCGCCGCGCCGCCCAGTATCACGACCGCCTGCGGCGTCGCCGTCGCCATGATCGCGCGCATGCCGCCGAACACCGTGTAGATGCCCGTGATGATCACAGTTGTGAATGCGCCGACCCAGAAGGCATTCTCGGGCGAGCCGAAGGTGTCGGGCAGGAGCGACCGGAACACGATGGCACCGGCAAACACCGTCACGCTCACCTTCGTGAAGATGTAGGCGACGAGCGAGACGAGCGAGAGCAGCGTTCGCGCGGTGGAGTTGAAGCGCCGCTCGAGGAACTCCGGAATCGTCTGTACGCCGGCCTTGTAGTAGAAGGGCACGAAGAAACCGGAAAGGAGGATCAGTATCCAGGCGTGCAGCTCCCAGTGCGCCATCGCCATGCCGGTGGAGGCGCCCTGCCCGGCCAGGCCGACGATGTGCTCCGAGCCGATGTTCGAGGTGAAGATCGACGCGCCGATGGCGACGAAGCCGGCGTTACGCCCGGCCAGGAAGTAGTCGACACTGTCCTTCTGGTGTCGCCCGTAATACCAGGCCAGCACGCCGATCAGGCAGAAGTAGATGAAGATTACAAACCAATCGAGCCCGGTCATGGCAGTGGCATCCCCCCTCAGCTGTTATCGGCGCACCGTCGGCGGCACGCCTGCTTTTCGTCGATCGTAAAACAAAAGAACCCGCCCGCCGCCGTCCTCCGGCGGCCGAGCCTGCCGGCGAAACGGCCGCAGCGGCAGCAGGGCCGCCTGCCCGGCAGCCCGGGTTACGAAACCGTTTGATCCCCCGGCGCGTGCTGTAATATTGTCTGAGTTATTCCTCGTAAATCCACTCGATGCGGAGTCAGCGCATGCCTGTAGCGGGACAACTGTTCATCGGATTGCGGAAGGTTAGCGCTAACAGGACCTTTCGCGCCACTAATCCGGCCACCGGAGAGGCGATTTCTCCGGATATCGGCGCCGCGGGCCCGGAGCACGTCGACGAGGCCTGCGCCCTCGCCGCCGGCGCGTTCGACGCCTACCGGGAGCTCGACCCGGCGGCCCGTGCGCGCTTCCTGGACGCGATCGCGGAGCAGATCCTCGCCCTCGGCGACGAGCTGCCGGAGCGCGCGCACGCCGAGTCCGGACTGCCGATGGCGCGCCTCACCGGCGAGCGCGGGCGCACCGTCGGCCAGCTGCGCCTGTTCGCCGACGAGCTGCGCACGGGCGGCTGGCTGGGCATCCGCCTCGATCCCGCGCTGCCGGACCGGGAACCGCTGCCGCGCCCCGATCTTCGCCAGCGCAAGATACCGCTCGGGCCGGTGGCGGTGTTCGGGGCCAGCAACTTTCCGCTCGCGTTCTCCGTCGCGGGCGGCGACACGGCCGCGGCGCTCGCGGCCGGCTGTCCCGTGATCGCCAAGGGTCACCCGGCGCACCCCGGCACCGGCGATCTCGTCGCCCAGGCCGTCGTCACGGCGGCCAAGGAATGCGGCATGCCCGAAGGTGTCTTTTCCCTGCTGAACGGCGACACCAACGACCTCGGCGCGGCGCTGGTCGCGCACCCTGCCGTCAAGGCGGTCGGCTTTACCGGCTCGCGCGCCGGCGGACTCGCGCTCGTGAAAATCGCGAACGAGCGGCCGGAGCCAATTCCCGTGTACGCGGAAATGAGCAGCATCAATCCGGTCATCCTCTTGCCCGGAGCGCTCGCGGCCCGCGCGGAAAAGCTCGCGGAAGGTTTCCTGAAGTCGATGACGATGGGCGCCGGGCAGTTCTGCACCAACCCCGGCCTCCTCATCGCCATCGAGGATGAAGGCCTCGAGCGTTTCGTCGATGCATCGCGCCGCGCGCTCGAGAGCGCCGAGCCCGAGGTGATGCTGACCGACGCCATCCACGGCGCCTACGAGGAGGGCGTCCGGCGCCTGCTGGAACATCCGAAGGTGACCGCGCTCGCGCGCGGCACGGCGTCGGCCTGCAGGCTCGGCGGCCGCGGCGCATTGTTCGCCGTCGCCGGCCGCGACCTGCTCGGGCACCGCGAGATCATGGACGAGGTCTTCGGTGCGTCGTCGGTCATCGTGCGCTGCAA
The DNA here is from genome assembly GCA_964611535.1 of uncultured Woeseiaceae bacterium. GTDB lineage: Bacteria > Pseudomonadota > Gammaproteobacteria > Steroidobacterales > Woeseiaceae > IDS-8. The sequence continues at coordinate 3,515 of CAZTAE010000019.1, read as the reverse complement.
GGACGAGGCGGAGCTTCAGCAGGCCATCGACGCGCTGGAGGGACAACTCACCGCTTCCTTGCACCTGACCGACGACGACCATGACCTGGCAGCACGCCTCATCCCCGCGCTGGAACGCAGGGCCGGCCGGCTGATCGCCAACGGCTGGCCGACCGGCGTCGAGGTATCGCACGCGATGGTGCACGGCGGGCCTTTTCCTGCGACCTCCGACGGCCGCAGCACGTCGGTCGGCACCCTCGCGATCGAACGCTTCCTGCGGCCGGTGTGCTACCAGGACATGCCCGCGGCACTCCTCCCCGCCGCGCTCACCGACGACGCGCCCGAACGGCCGCGCCGGGTCGACGGCCGTTATTACGGGAGCTGAGCCGGCCATGCCTGTGGGGGGAGTCCTCCGGCTCGTGCAATGGCAAACGCCGGCCGGCGAGCGCTGCCTCGCCGCGAGCGAGGACGGTGGCGACGCCCGGCGTGTGGCGGGTGTGTCGTCCACTTACGAGCTCGCCCGCCTGGCGCTCGACGCCGGTGAGACCCTCACCGCGGCCGCGGCGGCGCGGCTTTCGGGCGAAAGCGTCGACCTGGCAGCGGCGGCCTCGGAGCAGCGGCTGTTGCCGCCGATCCACCATCCGGACCCGGCGCGTCTGTGGCTCACTGGCACCGGCCTCACGCACCTCGGCTCCGCCGAGGGCCGGGACCGCATGCACCGCGCGGCTGCGGGCGAGGCGGTGACGGATTCGATGCGCATGTTCCGCCTGGGCGTCGAGGGCGGGAAGCCGCAGCCCGGCGCCGTCGGCGCGCAGCCGGAGTGGTTCTACAAGGGCAACGGCCACTCGCTCGTCGCCCCGGGCGCACCGCTGCCCTCGCCCGCCTTCGCGCTGGACGGCGGCGAAGAACCTGAGATCGCCGGCATCTACGTCATCGACGACGACGGCCAGCCGCGGCGCCTCGGCTTCTGCCTCGCCAACGAATTCTCCGATCACGTGACCGAGCGCGAAAACTACCTGTGGCTCGCGCACTCGAAGCTTCGCCCGGCGGCGCTGGGCCCGGAGCTCCTGAGCGAAATCCCGGAAGACATCCGCGGCACGAGCCGCATCCTGCGCGCAGGCGGGGTCGTCTGGGAACGGCCCTTCCTGACCGGCGAGGCCAACATGTCGCACTCGATCGCCAACCTCGAATACCACCACTTCAAGTATCCGCTCTTCCGCAGACCGGGCGACGTGCACGTGCATTTCCTCGGCACCGCCACGCTGTCGTACGCGGAGGGGATCCGCACGCAGACCGGCGACGTCTTCGAGATAGCGGCGCCGCCCTTCCGGCTTCCGCTCGAAAATCCGCTCGCGGTCGCGGAAGACACACCCGTCGGCGTCCGTCCGCTGTAGCCCGCGCGATGGAGACGATCGAAATCGCACTGGTCGGGATGGGCAAGATCGCCCGGGACCAGCACGTGCCCGCATTGCGCGCGAGCCGGGACTACGAACTCGTCGCCGCCGCCAGCCCGAACCACCGGCTGGAGGGCGTGCCCAACTTCAGGACGCTGGACGAGCTCCTCGACGGCCTGCCGGAGCTCGATGCCGTCGCCCTGTGCACGCCGCCGCAGCTCCGCTACGCCCTCGCGCGCGCCGCGCTCGAGCGCGGCGTCCACGTGTTCCTCGAGAAGCCGCCGGGCGCCACCCTGAACGAAGTGCAGGGCCTCGTGGAGCTGGCCGCGCGACGGAACGTGGCGCTTTACGCGAGCTGGCACTCGCGCAAGGCGGCGGGCGTCGAGCCGGCGCGCCGCTGGCTCGCCGCGCATCCGCCGCGGGCGGTGACGGTGAACTGGAAGGAGGACGTGCGGGAATGGCACCCGGGCCAGGCCTGGATCTGGAAGGCCGGCGGGCTCGGCGTGTTCGACCCCGTCATCAACGCGCTGTCCATCCTGACGGAGATACTGCCATCACCCCTCGTGCTGCGCGGCGCGGAGCTCGCCTTTCCGTCGAACTGCGAAACGCCCATCGCGGGCACGCTCGAGCTGCAGAGCGGCGACGGTATCCCGGTACGCGTCGAGATGGACTTCCTGCAGCAGGGGCCGCCCAGCTGGGACATCGCCGTGGACACGGACGGCGAGCGCCTGCTGCTGTCGAAGGGCGGCGCGGTGATGCAGGTCGGCGACGCTGAACCGGTCGCGGCGCCCGACGAGGAATACCCGAGACTCTATGCCGACTTCGCGAAGCTGGTGCGCGAACGCCGGATCGACGTCGACGTGACGCCCTTCCGGCTCGTCGCGGACGCGTTTCTCTGCGCCCGCCGCATCCTCGCGGACCCGTTCATCGAATAGCGCTCCGACACACGGGCGCGGGACAAAAACGGAAGAAGAACCAGGGAGACCCACCATGATCATCACAACTCGCCCGATAGGGCTTACGATCGCGCTGCTCGCGACGCTGGCGGCGGCGCCCGTCGGCCATGCACAGAACGCCGTTCACGCGCGGGTGACGGTGCACGCCGACCGCCCGGGGCCCGAGATCCACCGCAACATCTACGGCCAGTTCTCCGAGCACCTCGGGCGCGGGATCTACGAGGGCATCTGGGTGGGCGAGGACTCGTCGATTCCGAACACACGCGGCTATCGCGATGACGTCGTCGAAGCGCTCAGGGAACTGCAGGTCCCGGTGATCCGCTGGCCCGGCGGCTGCTTCGCGGACACCTACAACTGGCGCGACGGCATCGGCCCGCGCGACGAGCGGCCCGTCCGCATCAACACCACCTGGGGCTACGTCGAGGAACCCAACAGCTTCGGCACGCACGAGTTCCTGGACTTCGCGGAGCTCATCGGCGCCGACGCCTATGTCGCCGCCAACGTCGGCTCAGGCACTCCCCGCGAGATGGCGCAGTGGGTCGAGTACATCACGTCAAGCGCCGACTCGGCCCTCGTGCGCCTGCGCCGCGAGAACGGGCGGGAGAAACCCTGGCGGCTGCCCTACATCGGCGTCGGCAACGAGACCTGGGGCTGCGGCGGCAATATGCGCCCCGAATACTTCACCGACCTCTATCGCCGCTTCGCGACTTTCATTCACGCACCGCGCGACAACCGGCCGGAAAAAATCGCCAGCGGCGCCAACGTAAGCGACTACCGCTGGACGGAGGTGATGATGTCGCGGGCCGCCGATCACATGGACGCGTTTTCGCTCCACTACTACACGATCCCCGGCGTGGAATGGAGCGCGAAAGGCCCCTCGACAGGCTTCGGCGAAGACCAGTGGGCATCGACGGTAAAACATGCGCTGCGCATGGACGAGCTGGTCGTGAAGCACGCCGCAATCATGGACGAGTACGACCCGGACAAACGGGTCGGTCTGTACGTCGACGAGTGGGGCACGTGGTACGACCCGGAGCCCGGACACAATCCCGCCTTCCTTTACCAGCAGAACACGATACGCGACGCGGTGACGGCGGCGCTGACGCTCCACATCTTCCACCGCCACGCCGGGCGCGTGCGCATGTCCCTGATCGCGCAGACGGTCAACGTGCTGCAGGCGATGATC
>CAZTAE010000018.1:0-23446 GCA_964611535.1 uncultured Woeseiaceae bacterium | reverse complement strand
CTAGTAAGGGATGCCGAGCCGGCGATAGAGGTTCGACAACAGCCAGATCGGAGCGATCATCATGAGCTGGATGTCGCGGAAGACGGCGTGCGCGCCGCCCTTCGGGTAGTGCCCCAGCCAGAGCCCGGCCAGTGCCGCGGCGGTCAGCCCGGCCGACACGCCTCCGGTCGGCAGGCGCGAGGCCATCAGCCAGTGCTGGATGGCGGTGACGCCGAGCATGAACGGCAGCATGCCGATCGCCAGCGGCACGGAAATGATGAAGTAGTAGACCGCGGCCACCATCAGAAAGGCGCTGCCCCAGTTCAGCAGCGGCGAAATCCTGACGAACTCGGCGGGCACCGGCAGGGCCCATAACATGCCCGCGGTTCCGACCACCAGGACGACGACAGCCGGCCAGTAGACGACCGGAGCCGTTATCTGCCGGTGCTTCTCTCCGTAATCCGCCAGCCAGCGCTGGGCGTCCGACATGGGCTGCTCCGCGTAGGGGGTCCAGCCATTCTACAATCCCGTCGAAACTGTGACGGAATACCGGATTCGGTTGGCTGCTTAAGTCCTTGTTCAGGTTGCGGGCAGGTAGAATACGCCCGACTCGTCACGGGAGTGCGAGTAACGGTGCAGTACGTTTGGGCAGCAGAATCAAGGATTGCAGACATGAAACGACGATCAACGGTATTGGTTGCGACGGCAATCGCGACGGTCTTGCTCGGTGCTTGCCAGACCCTCGATCCCTACACGCGGGAATCGAAGACCAGCAGCGCCACGAAGGGCGCGGTGATTGGTGGCGTCGCGGGCGCCGTGGCGGGGCTGGTATCGGGTGACGACGCCGTCGAGCGTCGGCAGCGGGCCCTGCTGCTGGCGGGCGTCGGTGCACTGGCAGGCGGTGCGGTCGGCTACTACATGGACCGGCAGGAGGCGAAGCTGCGTGCGGAACTCGAGGGAACCGGCGTCAGCGTCACGCGGATCGGTGACAACATCACGCTGAACATGCCGGCCAACGTGACCTTCGCGACCGACAGCGCCAACCTGAGCCCGCAGTTTTTCGACGTTCTGGGGTCGGTGTCCAAGGTGCTGCAGGAATACGACAAGACGGTGGTCGAGGTCGCGGGCCATACGGACAGCACCGGCAGCGATGCCTACAACCAGCGGCTGTCCGAACGGCGGGCCAGCTCGGTGGCGCAGTATCTCACTTCGCGGGAGATCAACGGGGAAAGGATACTGACGGTCGGCATGGGCGAGGCGGCACCGGTGGCCGACAACGAGACCGCCGAAGGCCGTCAGGCCAACCGGCGCGTCGAGATCACGATGGTGCCGCTGACGGCATGAGCGGAGCGGACCTGCTCCCGGCGGGCGCAGGTCCAGTTTCCCGCAGGTGCAGTCGAAAGTGCCCTCGAAGAGCAGGCCGCGGCGCCGCGAGCCGCAGCGTATCTGGGGCAAGGCCGACACCGGCAGCTGGATCGAGGCCTGGGGCATCGTTCGACGGCTGGTGGCGGACGACAACGAGGGGGCGCGGCACCAGCGCTTCGTCCTGGATCTCAGGAACGGCCAGACGGTACTGGTGGCACACAACGTCGATCTGGCGGAGCGCCTGCCGCTCGGCATCGGCGACCGGGTCCGCTTCCGCGGTGTCTACGAATGGAACGATCTGGGCGGCCTGGTCCACTGGACGCATCACGATCCGCTGGGCCTCGAGGACGGCGGGTTCGTCAAGTACCGCACCCGCTACTATCGATAGGGCGCCGCGCCCGCCGCACGCGATGCCGAACCAAAAAAAAGCCCGCGACGTCGTCGCGGGCTCTTCGCGTGTCCTCTCGGAGATCGCCGTCAGGCGTCCATCGCCGTTCGCAGTTTCCTGATGGCGTTGTTCTCGATCTGCCGGATGCGCTCCGCCGATACGCCGTAGCGGTCCGCCAGCTCGTGCAGGGTCTGTTTTTCCTCGGCCAGCCAGCGCGTTTCCAGGATATCGCGGCTGCGATCATCCAGCGTCTCCAGCGCGTCGCTCATCCGCGTCGTCGCGTCGTCGTGCCAATCGACGTTCTCCGTGAGCACCGCCGGGTCCGCATCGGGGCTGGGCAGGTAGGCTGCCGGCGTGAACGTCTGGTCCTCATCCGCAGCGTCCGGGCCCGGATCGAACATCGTGTCCCGCGAGCTCAGCCGCCGTTCCATCTCGGTGACCTCGCCCGGGCTCACTCCGAGATCGCTCGCCACGGCGTTGGTCTCGTCGTGCGACAGCCACGCGAGGCTCTTCTTCGACTTGCGCAAATTGAAGAACAGTTTGCGCTGGGCCTTGGTCGTGGCCACCTTCACGATACGCCAGTTGCGCAGGACGTACTCGTGAATCTCTGCCCGGATCCAGTGCACGGCGAACGACACGAGTCGCACGCCATAGTCCGGATCGAAGCGCTTGACCGCCTTCATGAGGCCGACGTTGCCTTCCTGGATCAGGTCCCCCAGCGGCAGACCGTAGCCCAGATAGCCCTTGGCGATGTGCACGACGAAGCGGAGATGCGCCAGCACGAGTTCGCGTGCCGCTTCGAGATCTTCCTCGTCACGGAAACGACGGGACAGCACCTGCTCGTCTTCCTTGCTCAGCACCGGAATCTGCCCGACGGCCTGGATGTAGGCGTCGAGGCTGCCGACCGGGCCGGCCAGAATCAGGTCGCGCTTGATCGCCGGAACTGCAGTGGTCATATCGGCTGTTACCTCCCCTGATACGCATGTCGATATTAGCACTCGGGCCATTAGAGTGCTAACAGTGCGGCAGGGTTCCCGCTGGAACGGATCAAAAAACGCCGGAAAATCAGGGAACTGCGGGTTCCGTCGGCGTCATCGGGGCTCGATGCGGCGCATGTGCCGGGCCGCCGCCAGCCAGGATCCGGCGAGCCCCAGCGCCACGCCGCTACCCACGATCGCAAGGCTCTCTTCGAGGGTCAGCGACAGGATACTGAACGAACTCCGGTATAGACCCGCGAGCCGGGCTGCCGGTTCCTCGAGTGCGAAAAGCCCCCAGGCGACCAGCAGCAGCGCGAGCACTCCGCCGCCCAGCCCGTACCAGAGCCCAGAGTACAGGAAGGGCCGCCGGACGAAGCCGTTGCTCGCGCCGATCAGCTTCGTCACCTCGATCTCCTCGCGCCGGTTCTGGATGTCCAGCCGGATCGTGTTGCCGATGACGACGAGGATGGCCGCCGCGAGCAGCCCGGCGCCGATGGCGACGGCCCGCTGCAGCATGTCCAGGATGGCATGGAAGCGCTGCACCCACTCGGTGTCGGCCTGGACGAGGTCCGTCTCCGGCAGATTGGCCAGCTCCTCGTGCATGAGGGCGATCGAGGCTTCCGTGTTCCCCGGCCCGGGCCGGACCACGAGCGTGTGGGGCAACGGGTTCTCGTCGAGCACCTCGAGCGCCGGCCCGAAGCCCGATACGTCCCTGAATTCCTCGAGCGCCTCCTCCGCCGGGACCAGTGTGACCTGCTCGACGTCGGCCCGTTGCCCGACCAGCTCCGCGAGCCGGCGCGCATCCCCTGCATCGGTTCCCGGCGCAAGGTACACGGCGAAGTCGAGCGCGCCTTCCCAGCTCCCGCTCAGCGAGCCGACGTTCTTGATGACGAGGTGCATGGCCGCGGGCAGCGCCAGCGTCACGGCGATCACCAGCATCGTCAGCAGGCTGCCGACGGGCTGCCGCAGCAGGCGGACGAGGGCAGCCACCGAGGTGGTGGCATGTCGGGAGACCCAGATCGTGAGGGGCCCCGCGGGCCTGGCGGGCGCGAATGCCTCGGTCGCCTTCCTCATCGCCAGGGCTCCGGTGCCGGCGCGTATTCCTCGACGAAATCCTCGTCATCCTCCGCGGCGACCAGCGACCCGTTCTCCAGCGGTATCCGGCGGCACCCCAGCTGGTCGATGAGCGCGATGTCGTGGCTTGCGATCAGCAGCGTCACGCCGACTTCGTTGAAGCGCCGGAAGATGCGCATGACCTCGAGCGACAGGTCGGGATCGAGATTGCCGGTCGGCTCGTCGGCGATCAGGAGCTTGGGTCGGCTGACGATGGCGCGTGCGATCCCTACGCGCTGCTGTTCCCCGGTCGAGAGGGTTTCGGGATTCTGCTTTTCCTTGTGCAGGAGGCCGACCTGATCGAGGGCCGCCCGGACCCGGCGCGCCGCGTCCCGATGGCCGATGCCGGCGATCACCAGCGGCAGCGCGACGTTGTCGAACACCGTCCGGTCGTACAGCAGCTTGTGATCCTGGAACACCATGCCGAGCTGGCGGCGGTAGCGGGGAATCCGGCGGCGCGACACCCGCCGGGTATTCTGGCCGTCGACGATGACCTGACCCGCCGTCGGCCGCTCGATGAGCGCGATGAGCCGGAGCAGCGTGCTCTTCCCGGCGCCGGAATGGCCGGTGACGAAGACCATCTCCCCCCTGTCCACCGTCAGGCTGACGTTCCTCAGCGCCTCCTGCCCGCCGGGAAACCGCTTTGTCACCCCTTCGACACGTATCAAAGCTGCGGGTCCCGGTTCTCCGTGTCGGCCGCGAGCAGCGCGTCGACGTATTCGCCGGCCTCGAAGGGCTGCATGTCTTCGACGGCCTCGCCAATGCCGATGAACCTGACCGGTATGCCGAACCTGTTGGCGATGGCGAGAAGAATACCCCCTTTTGCGCTGCCGTCGAGCTTCGTGACCGCGATGCCGGTCACTTCGAGTGCCGCATTGAACTTCTCCGCCTGCGACACGGCGTTCTGGCCGAGTCCCGCGTCGAGCACGAGCAGGACCTCGTGCGGTGCCTGCGTATCCTGCCGGGCGAGGACGCGCTTGATCTTTGCCAGCTCGTCCATCAGTCCCTTCTGGCTCTGCAGCCGGCCGGCGGTATCGGCGATCAGCACGTCGAAGTCGCGCGCCCGCGCCGCGTTCCAGGCGTCGAAGAGCACGGCGGCGGGATCCGCACCCGTCTGCTGCGCGATCACGGGGACGTCGTTCCGCTCCCCCCATATCTGCAGCTGCTCGACTGCGGCGGCGCGGAAGGTGTCGCCGGCCGCGAGCATCACGGAAAGGCCGTCGTCCTTCAGCCGGCGGGCGAGCTTGCCGATGGTCGTGGTTTTGCCGGCCCCGTTGACGCCGACCACCAGGATCACGTACGGCCGCACCTCCGCGGGAATCTCGAGCGGCTCCTCGACCGGCGCCAGTATCTCGACCATCGCGGCCCGGAGCCCTGCCATGAGCGCGTCCGCGTCCCGGAGCTCCTTGCGGGCCAGGCGCTTGCGCAGGTCCTCGAGGATGCGCTCGGTCGACTCCACGCCCACGTCGGCCAGGATCAGCCGTGTCTCGAGGTCCTCGAGCACGTCCTCGTCGATCTCGCCGCCGGGGATCAGGTTCGCGAGATCGTAACCGAGCCAGCCGCTGCCCTTGTTGAGGCGCGTCCGGAGGCGCCTGACGAATCCCTCGCGCGGCGGCGACTCCGCCTGCGGTTTACTTTTCCTGCCAAACACGGTTTATAGGGCGTCTCTGCCTGGAAGAATGCTGATGAAAAGACGACAGCGGCGCGCGGGCAAAGTGCCGGAGCCGCCGGGGCGGGTTCGGATTGTAGCGGGAAAGTGGCGGGGCCGTTTCCTCACGGTGGCCGACGCGCCCGGCCTCCGGCCGACCCCGGAAAGGATCCGCGAGACGCTGTTCAACTGGCTCGCCCCGCGCATCGAGGGTTCGCACTGTCTGGACCTCTTCGCGGGCACCGGCGTCCTGGGGCTGGAGGCGCTGTCGCGGGGCGCGGCGGAGGTCATGCTGGTCGAGCGCTCGGCGGCCGCGATCCGGGCGCTGCGCGAGAGCGTCGAGGCGCTGGCGGCGGAAGGCGCCGTGATCCGCGAGGGCGATGCCTGGCAGTTCCTGCGCGGGCGGCAAGGGGCGGGCTGCGACGTCGTCTTCCTCGACCCCCCGTACGCCGACGAGAGGCTGGGCGAGATGTTCACGCTGCTCGCGGAAAACGGCTGGCTCGCCGGGAATGCCGTCGTCTACTATGAGCAGCTCCGCGGCCGTGAGCCGCCGGCCCTGCCGGAGGGCTGGGACGTGCTGCGCGAGAAAACTGCTGGTAACGTCCGTTACTGCCTGCTCGATGCAGGGGGGAAACGATGAGGAGCAAGGCGATGACGGTCTCCGCGATGTACCCCGGTACCTTCGATCCGATCACGCTCGGGCACGAGGACATCGTGCGCCGGGCCAGCCGGCTGTTCGACCGCGTGGTGGTGGCCATCGCCGTCAACCCCGGCAAGGAGCCGATGTTCTCGCTGGAGGAGCGGGTCGAGCTGGCCCGCGCCGTCCTGGAAGAGCTCGACGGCGTGGAAGTCACCGGCTACGAGGGCCTCACCGTGGATTTCGCGAAACAGCACGACCTGCAGGTCATCGTGCGCGGCCTGCGCGCGATCTCCGACTTCGAGTACGAGTTCCAGCTCGCCAACATGAACCGCCACCTGACGGACGAAGTGGAGACGGCTTTCCTGACGCCGACCGAGAAATACACCTACATTTCATCGAGCCTCGTCCGCGAGATCGCGAACCTGGGCGGCGACATCACGGAATTCGTCTCCCCGGAAGTCAAAGCGGCGCTCCTCGAGCGCTGCGGCCGCTCCCCGAAATAACCCGTCATAGCCCGGGGTTGCGAGAGATCGGTGCGGGATTGGCGCTGTCGCAATCGCGGCCGGGGCACACCGGGGGCATCGCATTCGCGGGTCAGTGCTGGCAGCGCTTGCAGTAGTAGGTGGCGCGCTGGCCGAGGACGACGGCGGAGACGGGCGTATCGCAGGCGAGACAGGGCTCGCCGTCGCGGCCATAGACGCCGAGCTCCAGGTGGAAGTAGCCCGGCTCGCCGTTGCCGTCGTGGAAGTCGCGCAGCGTCGTGCCGCCGGCCTCGATGGCCCGCAGGAGGACCGTTTTGACCGCCGCGGCGAGCGTCTGCATGCGCGGCAGCGAGATGCGATCGGCACGGCGCTTCGGGTGGATGCCGGCGGTGTGCAGGGCCTCGCTCGCGTAGATGTTGCCGACGCCGACGACTATCGCCGAATTCATGATGAACGGCTTGATGGCGACGCGGCGGCCGCGCGCCGCCTGCCACAGGTAGCGCCCGTCGAAGGCGTCCGACAGGGGCTCGGGGCCCAGGCGCTCGAGCAGCGGGTGGGAAGCGGGGTCGTTGCGGGTCCAGAGCAGCGAGCCGAAGCGCCGCGGGTCGCGGAAGCGCAGCGCCTTGCCGTTCGCGAGCGTGATGTCGACGTGGTCGTGCCTGCCCGGCGGGTCCCGCGGGTCCACGAGGCGCAGGCTGCCGGACATGCCGAGATGCAGCAGCATCGTGCCGGCATCGGTCTCGAATAACAGGTACTTGGCCCGGCGCCGCAGCGACAGAATGAATTTTCCCGGCAGTTCGCGGTCAATATCTGCAGGCACCGGCCACCGCAGCCGCCGCTCCCTGACGGTCACGCTCAGGACCTGCTGCTGCTCGAGCCACGGTGCTATGCCGCGACGGCTGGTTTCGACCTCGGGAAGTTCTGGCATCGCGGCGCTGCAAAACGTGACGTCCCGCACACTATACCCCCGCCAGGCCATTTCCGGCTCGCCCGGACGCTGCAGTAATGCGATGGCGTCCTTGGAGTCGGGCGCTTCGTTGGCTTATAGTGACGACCGCCTCGAGCGGACTTTCCAACCTACAGCGTGGAACTTCGAGAATGGAATACCTTTACGGCGTGCTGAATCTGTCCTTCTGGGGCTACATGATCGCTACGGTGATCATGGTCCAGATCACGATGATGGCCGTCACCGTTTACCTGCATCGCGACCAGGCGCATCGCGCCCTCAACCTGCATCCGGCGCTCCGGCACTTCTTCCGCTTCTGGATCTGGTGCACCTCGGGCATGCTGACGAAGGAATGGATCGCGGTGCACCGCAAGCATCACGCCTTCTGTGAAACCCCGGACGACCCGCACAGCCCGCAGATCTTCGGCCTGAAGAAGGTTCTGCTGGAGGGCGCGGAACTGTACCGGGTCGAGAAGGACAAGCCCGAGACCCTGGAAAAGTACGGCCGTGGCGCTCCCGACGACTGGGTCGAGCGGAACGTCTACATGCGCTGGCCGTGGGGCGGCATCGTCCTGACCTTGGCGGCGGACCTCCTGCTGTTCGGCGTGCCCGGGATCACGATCTTCGCGGTCCAGATGATTGCGATGCCGCTCTTCGCGGCGGGCGTGATCAACGGGCTTGGCCATCACAGCGGGTATCGCAACTTCGAGTGCGACGATGCGGCCACGAACCTGCTCCCCTTCGGGATCTTCGTCGGGGGCGAGGAGCTGCACAACAACCATCACGCGTTTCCGACGTCCGCCAAGTTCTCCGTACGTCCGTGGGAATTCGACATAGGCTGGATGTACATCAGCGTTTTCCGCTTCCTCGGGCTGGCGAAGGTCAACAAGGTTGCGCCGCGGCCGAAGTTCGAGCCGACGCCGCGACAGCATGTCGATCTCGACAACCTGCGCGCCATTATCGTCAATCGGATGCACGTGCTCAGGGATTACACCCGCCACGTCACCGTGCCGGTCCTGCGGCGCGAGTGGGCCCGCGGGAGCGACTCCGCGGGGCTCCGCTACGTGAAGAAGCTGCTCGTGCGGCAGCCGAAGCTGCTCGACGAGAGCGCGAGGCGGCGGCTGAGCGAGGTACTGTCCGCCAACTCGGCACTCAAGACGGTCCACGAGTTTCGCGAGCGGCTCAACAAGCTCTGGAGCGGGGCCAACGTCAGCAACGAGCGGCTGCTCCAGCAGCTCAAGGACTGGTGCACGGAAGCCGAAGCCAGCGGAATCCAGGTGCTGGAGGACTTCGCCGCGCGGCTGCGGTCGTATCGCCTCGCCACCGCCTGACAGTTGCGCCGCCATAAACGACAAAAGCCCGCCGGAAGGCGGGCTTTTTTTGTTCGTCCGGGACGCGGCTACTTGATCTTGGCTTCCTTGTAGATCACGTGCTTTCGTGCCTTCGGATCGTACTTCTTCGTTTCCATTTTGTCCGGGTGCAGGCGCTTGTTCTTGGTGGTCGTATAGAAGTGCCCCGTGCCCGCGCTGGATACCAGCCTGATTTTCTCACGCATGCCGTTACTCCTGGCGTCAGACCCGCTGCCCCTGGCCGCGCAGGTCGGCGAGCACCTTGTCGATCCCGTGTTTGTCGATGATCCGCAGGCCCTTGTGGGAAACGCGCAGCCTGACGTAACGCTTCTCGGATTCTACCCAGAAGCGCTTGTGCTGGAGGTTCGGCAGAAAGCGCCGACGCGTCTTGTTGTTGGCATGGGAGACGTTGTTGCCGCTCTGCGGCCGTTTCCCGGTAACCTGGCAAACCTTGGACATTGCAAGTCTCTGATTCTGCGAACGTCGCCCGCGGAGGCGGGCAAAGAGCGGGACTTTATACCAGCCTGCCCGCGCCCGATCAACCGGCTGCGGGCGCCTCAGAGCATCCCGCGGCTGGCAAGCGACGTGCTGGTTCCATCGCCGATCACCAGGTGGTCCAGCAGGCGGATGTCGACCAGCTCGAGCGCGGACTTCAGCCGGCGGGTGATGCGTTCGTCCGCCTGGCTCGGCTCCGCGACGCCGGAGGGGTGGTTGTGGGCGAGGATCACGGCGGCGGCGTTCACCGCCAGCGCCTGTTTCACCACCTCGCGCGGATAGACGCTGGTGCCGTCGATGGTGCCCCGGAAGAGTTCTTCGAACGAGATGATGCGGTGGCGGTTGTCGAGGTACAGGCAGCAGAACAGCTCGTGCGGCAGGTCGCGCAGCCGGGCCATCAGGAAGGCCTCGGTGTCCGCGGGGCTGCGGATCTGTTGCCCGGCTGGCAGGGACTGTTCGTAGTAGCGCCGGGCCAGCTCCGGCAGTGCCTTCAGGATGGCCAGCCGGGCCTTGCCGATCCCTCGCTCCGCGGCGAGCTGGCTGCTGGCCGTGTTGAAAAGCCTGCGCAGGCCGCCGAAACGCGCGAGGAGCCCGGCCGACAGCGCCATGGCGTCCTGCGGGTCGCCGCCGCGCTGGAACACGACGGCCAGCAGTTCGGCCTCGGACAGCGATGCGGCCGTCATCCGCAAGAGCCGGGTTCGCGGCGGCTGATCGCAGGCGATGTCTTCGCTGGGCACGGACGCTCCTTGTCCCGGTCTCTGCCCGCGAGATTGTCCCAGCCCCCACGCCTGCGCAACGCGCAAAACGCGGAGTTCGGGCGAGATAGAAGGCGAGCCGCGACGGCGCGCGAGGCCGCCGACGGCTGGAATTGTGGCGGGGTCACGGGCTAAGCTGTGCTACCCGGCGAGCAAGACGATCGCATGAAACAGCTTAACCTCATCCTCGGCGTGACCGGCAGCATCGCCGCTTACAAGGCGCCGGAGCTCGTCCGGCGGCTGCGGGAGAAAGGCGTCGCGGTGCAGGTGGTGATGACCGCGTCCGCGGGCGAATTCATTACCGAAACCACCCTCCAGGCGGTGTCCGGCCGGCCGGTTCGCAGCAATCTCTGGGATGCGGACGCCGAAGCCGCGATGGGCCACATCGAGCTCGCCCGCTGGGCCGACATCGTCCTCATTGCACCGGCGACCGCGGAGTTCATGTCCAGGCTGGCAACCGGCTCCGCCGGCGATCTCCTGACCACCCTCTGCCTCGCCACCGAGGCGCCGCTCGCCGTGGCGCCGGCGATGAACCGGGTCATGTGGTCCAGCCGCCCCGTGCAGGACAACAGGCGGACGCTTGCCGAACGCGGCGTGAGGGTCCTGGGGCCGGGCGAGGGCGACCAGGCCTGTGGCGAATTCGGCGAGGGGCGCATGCTGCAGCCGGAGGAAATCGTGCAGGCCGTGGTGGCGATGAGGCGGGAACGCCTTGCCGGCACGGATGCGTCACCGCTGGCCGGAAAGACCGTCCTGATCACCGCGGGACCGACGCGGGAGGCCATCGACCCCGTCCGCTTCATCAGCAATCACAGCTCGGGCAGGATGGGGTACGCGCTCGCCGAGGCGGCGGCGGACGCGGGTGCGAAGGTCATACTCGTCAGCGGCCCGGTGAGCATCGCCGCACCCGCGGGCGTGGACCGCCATCCGGTGGAAAGCGCGGAGGAGATGTTCGCCGAGACCCACCGGCACATCGACGCGGCCGATATCTTCATCGGCGCCGCGGCCGTTTCCGATTATCGGCCGACGGACGCGAAGGCGCACAAGATCAAGAAGAGCGAGGCCGAATTGCACATCGACCTGGTGCGCTCGCCGGACACGCTTGCATCGGTTGCGAACCTGGCGAACGGGCCGTTCACCGTCGGCTTTGCCGCCGAGACGCAGAAGCTCCGGGAGTACGCGCTCGCGAAGCTCGACGGCAAGAAGCTCGACATGATCGTCGCCAACCGTGTTGGTCCGGATTGCGGCTTCAACTGCGCGCAGAACGCCGTCGAGGTCTACTGGCGGAACGGCGAGAAATCGATTCCCCTGATGGACAAGGCGGAACTTGCCCGGGAGCTGATCGCGCTGATCGGGGAGCGCTATGCGGCGACCGGCGATGCGACGGTGCCGGAACTGCCCGCGATGGCGAGGCAGGATTGACTGCATTTGTCAGGACTGCTGCTTGCGAGCCATAGAACTCAAGGTCCTCGATGCGCGCATCGGCGAGTCCATCCCGTTGCCGCACTACGCCACGGAGGGTTCGGCGGGCCTGGACATGCGCGCCTGCATCGACGAGCCGCTCACGGTGGCGCCGGGGGAGTCGGTGCTGGTCGCGACGGGGCTGGCCCTGCACATCCGGGACAGGCGGCTGGCGGCCGTGCTGCTGCCGCGCTCGGGCCTGGGACACAAGCACGGACTGGTCCTCGGCAACCTGACGGGCCTGATCGACTCCGACTACCAGGGCCAGGTTTTCATCTCCTGCTGGAACCGCGGCAGCACGTCCTATGAGATCCAGCCGGGCGAGCGCATCGCCCAGATGGTGTTCGTGCCGGTCGAGCAGGTGCGATTCGAGATTGTCGAGGAGTTCGCCGAAAGCGAAAGGGGCAGCGGCGGCTTCGGTCACTCGGGAACGGGGTGAGCGAAGCGCGGACACCCCGGCCGGCGGCTATTCCTCATCCGCGCCCTTGAGCGCCTTGAAGCGGTCGATGTCGCCTTCGAAGCGGGCGACGATCTGCTCCTCGCCTTCCTTGAAGCGCCGAAGGTTCTCCTGGTGCCGGGCGATGTTGTCCCGCGTGGCGGCGATGTCGCCCGCGAGCCCGGGATCGATCATCGGCGCATCGGGGTCGTCGCTGTAGGGCCGGTAGCGGGAGGCTTCGTCCTGCAGCGTCTCGAGGCGCTTCTGCAGGTTGCGCAGGTAGAGCTCCGTCACCCGTGACTGGGCCCGGAAAAGCTCGACCCGCCGGTCGCGGTGCATGACGATCTCGTCCACCGAAAGATACGTGGCGAGCAGCGCCTGGTCCTGCCTGCGCTGCAGCTCACGCTGCGCCCGGAGCTCCTCCTGGCGCCTTTCCTCGGCGAGCTCTTCCGCCGACTTTCTGCCCCGCACCACGCCCATCGTGACGCCGTGCTCGTTGACGACCTGCTTGTCGACCTCCGCGTACTCCGCCGGCACGCTGTCGCCATAATGGACGTTGCCGTCCTTGTCCACCCAGCGATAGAGCTTGTTCTCGTTATCGGCGGGCGCGGCAAGCGGCAGGAGGAAAAGCACCAGGAGTGTCGGCAAAGCTGTTCTCATGCCTGCAATTCCATCGAAATTTCAAGCCCTGGACAAGGCACTGTGTCGCGGATTTGGGGCGGCCGGTCGCCGACGTGACGCCGCGCCCTCGTCCGGTGGCCGTTCGCGCGCCGTGCCACCCTCAGACGCTGGCGTTGCGGCCGTTGATGCCGTACTTCCTGCGGTAGTTCACGACCGGCTGCAGGTACTCGGAATATTCCTCGGATTCCTCCAGCAGGTCGATGACATCCTCGAGCTGCACGATGCTGATGACCGGGATGCCGAGGGTCTGCTCCAGTTCCTGTACGGCGGACCGTGAACCGTCGCCGATTTCCTCGCGGTCCAGCGAGATGACGAGGCCCGCGACCTCCGCACCCGCCGCCGTGATCACCTCGCAGGCTTGCCGGGCGGCCGTGCCGGCCGTGATGACGTCGTCGACGATCAGCACCTTGCCCGCGAGCGGCGCCCCGACCACGCTGCCGCCTTCGCCGTGCTGCTTGGCTTCCTTCCGGTTGTACGCGTAGGGCACGTCGACGTCGTGGTGCTCCGCGAGCGCGGCCGCGGACAGGGCGACGAGGGGTATGCCCTTGTAGGCGGGGCCGAACAGCATGTCGAATTCGACGCGGGAGGCGACGATGGCCGATGCGTAGCAGCGTCCGAGCTTGGCCGCGGCGTAGCCGTTGCTGAACAGGCCGGTGTTGAAGAAATACGGGCTCATCCGCCCGGACTTGAGGGTGAACTCGCCGAAGCGCAATACGCCGAGCTCGAGCGCCAGGTCCAGGAATTCTTGCTTGTAGGCACGCATCGCGACTTAACTTGGCTTCAAGTTTCTGTATTATGCCAGCTCGCTGGACGGCGGGCCGCAGGTGGCAGTATGACACACCGCAGGTCGATTTTCCGTATCGTTGCGGTTGCCGCAAACCGGGTCGTGCCGGAGCCGCCGCTTCGCTGACTAAGGACGGGTACAGTTGTTCCGGATCGTAAGCCTCAACGCGAACGGCATTCGGGCGGCCGCGCGCAAGGGCTTCTTCGACTGGCTGTCGGGCCAGCAGGCCGACGTGGTCTGTGTCCAGGAGACGAAGGCGCAGGCCCACCAGCTCACTGACCAGTGTTTCGATCCCGACGGGTACCACTGCTACTACGAGGACGCCGTGAAGAAAGGCTACGCCGGGGTTGCCGTCTACACGCGGCACGAGCCGGAATGGGTCGTCCGCGGCTTCGGCGTTCCCGAGTTCGATGAGGAGGGGCGCTATCTGGAAGTTCGCCTCGGCAAGCTGCGTGTCGTCTCGCTGTACCTGCCGTCCGGTTCGTCCGGCGATCACCGCCAGGCCTCCAAGTACCGGTTTCTCGATGCTTTCGTGGCCCACCTCCAGAAGCTGAAGCGTGAGAGCGCCGACTACGTCCTGTGCGGCGACTGGAACATCGCGCACCGCGAGATCGACCTCAAGAACTGGCGCGCGAACCGGAAGAACTCCGGCTTCCTGCCGGAAGAGCGGCGGTGGCTGGACGAGCTGTTCGACAGGCATCGCTTCGTCGACGCATTTCGCGTCGTCAACCAGGATGCGGAGCAGTACACGTGGTGGTCGAATCGCGGTCGCGCCTGGGAGAAGAACGTCGGGTGGCGCATCGATTATCAGATCGTCACGCCGGGGCTGAAGGACCGGGTTCTCCGCACCGAGATCTACAAGGCCGAGCGCTTCTCGGATCACGCACCCTTGATCGTGGACTACGACCTGTGAGCACCGCGGCGCCGGCGGAGCCCGTGGATGCTGCACGTGCCTGGCACTATTACCTGCAGCGCAGGGTGCTGGTGCTGTTCTTCCTCGGCTTCTCCGCCGGGCTGCCTTTCCCGCTCGTGCTGTCGACGCTCACCGCCTGGCTGCAGGATGCGGGGCTCGAGACCAGCGCGATCAGCAAGTTCGCCTGGCTCGGCTTTGCCTACAGTTTCAAGTTCGTGTGGTCGCCCCTGGTCGACGTGCTGCCGGTGCCGTTGCTGACGCGCTGGCTGGGGAGACGCCGCGCCTGGCTGTTCCTGTCCCAGCTCGGCATCGGGGTCAGCCTGGTGATACTGGCCGGCGTCGATCCGTCGGCGATGCTCGGCGCATTCACGGCCGTTGCCATTGCGGTGGCTTTGCTTTCCGCGACCCAGGACATCGCCCTCGATGCTTACCGCATCGAGATTGCCGAGAGCGAGATGCAGGGGGTTCTTGCCGCGGCGTATCAGTACGGATACCGCATCGCCATCATCGTGAGCGGCGCCGGCGCGCTGTTCATCGCGCAGTACGGCTCGTGGGAGATGAGCTACCGCGCGATGGCGGCCTGCATGGCCGTCGGGCTCCTGACCACGCTGTTCTGCAGGGAGCCGCAGGTCAGCCGGGCCATCGAACGGCAGTTCACCGGGTCGCGGGCGGGGCGGGCCTTCAAGTGGTTCGGCTCGTCGATCGCGGGACCTTTTGCCGACTTCTTCCGCCGTTTCGGCCGCTGGGCGGTCATACTGCTGCTTTTCATCACCGTCTTTCGCATCAGCGATTACGTGCTCGGCATACTCGCGAACCCGTTCTACCTGGTGATCGGGTTCTCCAAGGCCGAGATTGCGAGCGTCGCCAAGTTCTACGGGCTCTGGGTCTCCCTGGCGGGCATCGGGATCGGCGGCTGGGCGATTGTGCGCTTCGGTATCCCGAAGTGCGTCATTCTGGCTACCGTGCTCATTGCCGGCACGAATCTGTTTTTCGCGACACTCGCGCTGATCGGCCCGAGCCTGAGCATGCTCACGGTGACGATCAGCGCCGACAACTTTGCGATGGGCTTCGCCGGCACGGTCTTCATCGCCTATCTGTCCAGCCTGACGAACCCCCTCTTCACGGCCACGCAATACGCGCTGTTCAGCTCCGTCAGCAGCTTCGTCGGCAAGCTGACGGCCGGCTTCTCCGGCAACGTGCAGGAGGCGGTGGGCTGGTTCGGTTTCTTTCTTTACGCGGCAGCGCTCGGCGTGCCTGCCATTGTGCTCGCGGTTCTCATCGCCCGGCGGCACCACGATCTCGTGGAAAAGACCTGACGCAAGCCAATGACGGCCGGAGGAGGACCTCCGTCGGGCAGGCATCGAGCTGCAGCGACTGACAGGTTCTAGTCGATCCGGTCGACCAGGTTGAGCGGATCGTGCCAGCCGAACGGCAGTTCGCCGCTCTCTTCGCCGGAAAAATCTTCCGGGTCCATGTCGATCGCGCCCGACCAGTCTTCCGGCGCACCGGTTTCTATCAGCAGCCCGGGCCAGCTTTCCAGGTCGACCTCGTCGAGGGTCCCGTCAAAGTGTTGCAGCTCGATCGTGGCGTCTTCCTCGTCCACGGCCACGACTTCGAACAGGCTGCCGTCGGGATGCCGGTACCAACGCCCGATCAACGGATATTCGACGGCCATTGCCAATCTCCCCAGGAGCATCAGGAACGCTCACCATTAGTTATAGGAGTGGGCGGCCCCCTCCGCAAGTCGGATGCTCGCGGAGCGCCGGGCATCAGCGGCCGGGAGCGACCGTGTCGAATCGCCAGTCGACGATGCGGTGACCCAGTTTCAGGGCGCGCCGCTCGAATTTCGTCGTTTGCCGGTCGAGCGGCGCCTCTCCGCCATGCTCCCGGCGCGTGTGTACCGAGAACGAGCCGCTGGCCGTCATGACCTCGTCGATCTGCTCCGCATAGCCGGGCCAGTCGGTGGCGACGTACAGGCGACCGTCGGGCACGAGACAGCGCGCCACGAGCGCGGCGAAGCGGGGCTGGACGAGGCGCCGCTTGTGGTGCCGCTTTTTCGGCCAGGGGTCGGGGAACCACACGTTGACGCGGTGCAGCGAATCCGGCGGCAGCTGATGCTCGAGCACTTCCATCGCGTCGTGCGCAATGATCCGGAGATTGCCGACGGCGCGGGACTCGGCCAGCAGCAGGCAGTGTCCGACACCCGGCGGATGCACTTCGACGCCGATGTAGTCGACGTCCGGCCGTTCGGCGGCCTGGCGCACCAGCGACTCGCCGTCCCCGAAGCCGATTTCGAGCACCCGTTCCGCCGCCCGCCCGAAAACCGCGCCGGGATCCAGGACGGCCGGCCGGTAATCGATGCCGTACGTCGGCCAGAGGCGGTCAATGGCGCGACGTTGGGCCGGCGTGATGCGCCCCGTGCGGCGCACGAAGCTCCGCACGCCGCGCCTCGCTTTACTGTCCGTGGCCATCTCCCGCTGTCCATGGCGTCCGCAACCGTCCGGAAACGGATTTTGCAGGCGCCGCCGACGCGATAGAAGACCTGACGCCTCCGGCCATCGACCCCCTGCCTCGGTGGAGAGCGCCGCCGGCTCCGGTGCCGGCGCGGGTCGCGGTCAGTCGGAAGGCCTCATGTCGAAGGCGACCGTCACGCGCGGCTCGGTGTCCTCGAACGGCACGGTGCCGTGCCACAGGTACGACGGAAAGAGCGCCACCCGGCCAGCCGTCGGTTGCACATACCGACGCGGTGCGAGATCCAGGCCCAGCTCTTCCGGCGGCTGGCCGAACTGCAGCCAGCCGGCGAAGTCGTTCGCGACGCTCCCGGCGGTCACCGAGGGCGGCAGCGTGATGTAGTAGGCGGAGCTCATCCAGCCCTGCGGGTGGAAGTGGTTCACGTGACGGCCCGCGGACCGGAGCTTCACGGACCAGGAACCGATGAAGCTCACCGATCGCCGCTTGCGCCGATAAAAGGGATGGGTGGCGTCGTCCGGCAGCGACGCGATGTGTCGCTCGACCGCAGGGAGGATGGCGGAACGCGCGTCGGCAATGACGGGATCCGCGCGGCTGAACAGCCGCCCCGGCGTCTGCGAGCCGCCCCTCAGGCTCTGGTTGAAAGGCTCGCGTTGCGCGCGGTGCAACGGGTCGAGCGCGGCGCCAAGCTGCGCGAGGAACGCCGGCGCGTCCGGGTAGTCCGCAGGCGGCTCGACGTCGACCAGGGCAATGGACCGCTCGTAGTCACAGAGCCAGTGTTCACGGGGGTCGCCCGTCAGTCGCCACGCGGTTGCCAGGTAGCCCCAGGCTTCCTGGCTGTCGGGATTCGCCCGCGTCGCTTCCTCGGCGCGCGCGGCGGCCTCGTCCCAGCGGCCGCTTCTGAGCAGGTGCCTTGCGTACGCGCTCAGGAAGGCGGCATCACCAAGGCCGCCGCCGGCGTGGAGGCGGTCGTAAAGCGCGCCCGCCGCCTCCAGTTGTCCCAGCGCATCCAGCGCCGCGGCTTCGAGGATCGCCAGCGCGGGGGCACGGCTCGTGGCGCTCAGGGCGCGGATCCGTTCGAGTGCCTCCGACGCGCGGCCGGCCTCCATCAACGCCCGGATGTAGGCCAACTGGAGCGCCGAATGGCGCGGCTGATCCCGAACCGCGCGGCGGAACAGAGCAAAGGGGTCCGCGTCGGGAGCGCCGGGGTCTCCGTACTCCCACAGCAGGTGGGCCAGTGTCACGTGGGCCGGCGCATAGTGCGGCACCCGCCCGAGCAGCCGGCGCAGCGTCGCCACCGCGTCTTCGATACGCCCCAGGTCCACCAGAGCGCCGGCGCGGGCATCGGGAAGCTCGGGCCCGGCGAAGCCCGTGTCGCCGGCCCGGTCGAGGCACGCGAGGGCGTCGGCCGGCCTGCCCAGGAGCTTGGTGACCACCCCCAGGTTGACCCAGGCGGTGCCGCTGCCCGGCTCGACCGCGACGGCCTGGCGGAGCGCTGTCTCGGCGCCTGCGAGATCGCCGGCCGCGCGCCGCGCACGACCCAGCGCGTGCCATGCCGGGCCGCTGCGCGGCGCCAGATGCACGGCGCGTTCGAGCGCTCGACGGGCCTCCGCCGGGCGGTTCGCCGCCAGGACTGCGAGACCCAACCGAAGCCACGCCGCGGCCGAGACGGGCGCCGCGTCGACCGCCCGCCGGTGCGTCGCGATGGCCTCCTCGACGCGGCCGGCGCGCGCCAGGTAATTCGCGTAATTGCCGAGTACCTCCGGGTGTTCCGGCGCGAGCTCGAGCGCACGCCGGAACGCTGCCTCGGCCTCCCGCTCCGCGCCCTCGGCCTTGCAGCAGAGCGCCAGCAGGTGCTGGGCATCGGCAGAGGCCGGCTTCGCCGACACGACCTCGGCGGCGAGGGCGCGGGCGGGCCCCGCGTTCCCCCGCTGCAGCAGGGAAAAGCCGTGCGCGAGCTGCTGTGCCTGCTCCGGCGTGAGGCTTTGATCGGCCATCCGGGGGTATCGGCTCCTTCTCGGGACTTGAGAGCTAATGCTACCTCCGGCGCGAGGTCCCGTTCCCCCGATGAGCCGCAGACTACGGTTTAGAGCGGGAGGGCCCTTGCGTTTTGCGACCCCAACCCGCGTTGCTGGAAGGCAACAGGGTGGGCCGCCGTGATCGATCCTGTTTGCGCAAGTGCGCGACACAGCTGCCATCCAGAGATCGCAGCTCTCGTTGTATCGATGCAAAAAGGGTTCCCTTTTCAAGCAACCGCGGCTAGAATCCCGCTACGCCCTCGAGCGGACGGCCAAAGGCCGGCCGCGCGGGAGAACCAGCAAAGTCAACGAGCCAGCGCAGTGCCGGGCAATCACCCGGGTGGCTTCTACATGCAACGAATGCAAATTCTCGATAAGGGGGGAATTTGAAATGCCCAGTAACTCAAAACTGAGGCAGGCCGTGCGGCTTGCCTTGCTCTCGGGTGCGTCAACGGTCGGCGCCGGGGCCCTGTCCTCGGCGTACGCGCAGGACGTGCCAGGCGCTGAACCGCTCGAGGAGATCGTCGTAACCGGCAGCCGTATCCTGCGGCAGGATTACGAAACCACGAGCCCGGTCTTCACTCTCGACTCCGAGTCCATTTTCGATGCGGGTACGCCGCAGATCGAGCAGGTGCTCAATGAGCTGCCCCAGCTGGTGCCGTCGATTACGACCACGTCGAACAACCCCTCGCTCGGAGGACAGGCGGTCGTCGACATGCGCGGTCTCGGAACCGGACGGACGCTCGTTCTGATGGATGGCCAGCGGCTTCAGCCGTCGACCACCAGCGGAACGATCGACCTGAACACGATTCCGACCGGGTTGATCGAAAGCATCGAAATTGTGACCGGCGGCGGTTCGGCCGTCTACGGATCGGACGCTATCGCCGGCGTGGTCAACGTGAAGCTGCGCCGCGACTTCGAAGGTGTACAGGTGAGTGCGCTTTCGTCCCTGACGGGGGAAAGCGACGGCCGCACCAACGGCGTCAACATCCTGCTGGGCGGCAACTTCGCCGAGAACCGGGGCAACGCCGTCCTCTACATGAGCTACGACGAGCGCGACGAAGTGTTCGCGGCAGCCCGCGACTTTTCGAGGGTTGCCCTCGGCCCATCCCTGCAGCCGCTCGGCTCGACCTCGGTCCCCGAAGGCTACTACGTTGCATCCGGCACGAACGAGGCTAGCCAGGCCGCGTATGACCAGGTGTTCGGACAGTTCGGCGCTGCAGCCGGCGAGGTGCCGAACACGAGCTGGGTCGGCTTCAACGCAGACGGTTCGGTTTTCTCCCGCACTGGCACGGTCAACTTCCAGGGAGACACCAGCGATCCGGGCTTCAACGCCGACGACTACACGTACAACTATTCGCCGGTGAACTACCTGCAGTTGCCGCTGGAACGGCGGCAGCTCGCCGCATTTGGCCACTACGCGCTGACGCAGGAGGTCGAGGTCTATTCGAAGCTTATGTTCACGAACTACTCGGCTTCGCAGGAGCTCGCGGCGACACCGATTTCCTCGGGCGTCGGTTCGACGATGTCGCCGACGAACCCGTTCATCCCGGACGACCTCGCCACGATTCTGGCCTCGCGCACCAATCCGGATGAGCCCTTCGTGTTCAACAAGCGTACGGTCGAAGTGGGCCCGCGCAACGGCACGAACAACTACGACGTGGTGCAGATGGGCGTGGGCGCGCGAGGGGACTTCACCCTGGGCAACTACGACTGGGGCTGGGACATCATGGGCGCGTGGGGGCGCACGCAGCGCACGGAAGTCCAGACGGGCAACGTGTCGCGCTCGCGGCTGCAGGCAGCCTATGACGCGACGGCGGCCGATCCCGACCCGCTCGGCTGCGGAGGCCTCAACCCATTCGGCCGCGGTGTGATGTCGGAAGCCTGTGCCCAGGCGATCGCCATCCGGGCGCAGAACACCACGATCCTGGAGAACAACTTCCTGACCGCGTCTATGACCGGCGGCATCATGGAGTTGCCCGCAGGCACGCTGCAGACCGCGTTCGGCCTCGAGTACCGGGAGAACGATGCGGAGTTCCGTCCGGACGAGTTCCTGGCGAGCGGCGACGTCGTCGGGTTCAACGCACAGCAGCCGACGGTCGGCAAGATCGACGTGGTGGAAGGCTTTGTGGAATTTGCGGTGCCGCTCCTCGCCGACATGCCGGGCCTCAGCTATCTCGGCCTCGATGCCGCGTATCGCCGGTCGGACTACAATCTCGCCGGCGGGGTCGACACTTACATGGCGGGCCTCGAGTACGAGCCGGTCGACGCCGTCAAGCTGCGCGGGTCCTACAACCGCGCAATTGCGGCGCCGAACGTCTTCCAGCTGTTCAGGCCGCAGTCGGAGAGCTTCCCGGCCTACACCGACCCGTGCTGGAACGGCAGCCCGGAGCGTACCGGTCCGGACGGGGCGCAGGTGGATGCGCTGTGCGCAGCCCAGGGCGCGGGTGCGAACTTCCCGCAGGGCAACTCGCAGGTGCGCGCGCTGCTCGGCGGCAACACGGAACTCGATCCCGAAGTGGCCGATACCTACACGCTCGGAGTCGTCTGGACGCCGGAATTCACGGACAATCAGGTGCGCCTGGCCGTGGACTGGTTCCGCTACGAGATCGAGGACCGGATTGGCGGCGTCGGCGCGGCATCCATCGTCTCGCGTTGCTTCAACGATCAGGGCGCCAACCCGACCTACGATCCGAACAACCTCTGGTGCCAGTTCTTCGAGCGCAACTCCGCGGGCATCGCCGAGAACGTCCGGTCGACCGACCAGAACCTCGGCAAGATGAACGTCGACGGGGTCGATGTGCAGCTGGACTTCGCCAGGGACATCGGGCCGGGTGCGCTGAGCGCCAACCTTGCGTTGACGCACCTGCTGAAATGGCAGCAGCAGGAGGATCCCGCTTCGCCCCTGACGGATCAGGAGGGGACGATCGGCGTTCTGGTTGCGGAGACGTTCCCGGAATGGAAAGGCCGGCTGTCGCTGGGATACACGTTCAGCGACTTCGATGTCCGCTGGACGATGAACTACATTTCGAGCATGGATGTGGTGAACAGCGATGCTTCGAGGGCGCCGGTAGAGAACGGTGTCGTTCCGTCGGTCTCGAGCTATACGTACCATCGTCTGACCGGCAGCTGGAGGCCGATCGAGGAGCTGACGTTTACGCTCGGCATCGCCAACCTGTTCGACAAGGATCCGCCGATCTACACGAGCGACTCCCGCTCAGGGATACAGGCGAACACCGACCCGTCGACGTACGACGTGCTCGGCCGCCGGTACTTCCTCTCGGGGACGTACTCCTTCGATCTGTAAGGATCGCCGGCGAAAGCCCGGCAGTGAAACAAGCCGCCGCCCCACTACGGGGCGGCGGTTTCTTTTTTGGCGACTCGTCGGTTGACGCTCGCGCCCTGAAAGCTTTGCGAAATTCCGGGGCACCTTCTACAGTACCCCTCATGAACCGCAGTCCGCTACAGATATTTCCGCTGTTTGCCGCACCCGTCGCGAGCCGGACGCTCGCTGGTGCCGAGTCCCTGAACGAGGAGCTTGAGCGTCTCCTGCTCGGCCGCGAAGACGACGCGCATCGCAACCCGCACCCCACCCACCTGGTGCAGCGCGAGGTGTACGAAAGCGACTTCGATCTGTTCAGGTGGCCGGAGCCGTGCATGCAGACACTGCGAAAGTTCGTGATGGATTCCGTCGCGGAGCTGGTGGCGGAGTTGAGCGGCTACTCCCCCCGGGACATGGCGACGTTGCAGCTGCACAACCATACCTGGTTCCACGTCAGCCGGCAGGGCGGATCTTTCGTGGCTCACAACCACCCCATGGCGTCCTGGTCGACCGTGTACTGCGTACGTGCAGGCGAGGAGACGCCGGAGCGGCGCGACAGCGGCGTGTTGCGGTTCCTGGACCACCGCCCGGGATCCAACATGTTCCTCGACCCCGGCAACGCCCAGCTGCGGGTGCCGTTCAATTTCGGCCACTACTCCATGCGGCTGGCGCCGGGTCAGCTGGTCCTGTTCCCGTCCTACCTGGTCCACGAGGTGGCGACGTTCATGGGCCGGGACTGCCGGATCACGATCGCCTCCAACTGCTGGTTTACGTCCGCCCGAACCTGACCGCCGCCGGGCAGGTCGGCGGCGCGCGGCCTCAGTACCTCCGGCGGCCGCCCGGTCCGGTGTTCATGGCTCGCGCGGCCGCCCGGCCGCCAGCGCCGCGATGCCGATTGCCAGCAATACCCACCCCGGCCAGGAGACGTCGGCGAGCACCAGCACCAGGACCCCGGAGACCGAGGCCGTGAAACCCGTGGCGAGCCAGAACCGGCGGCGGTCCTGAAGGGCGAGCCGCTCGTTCAGCCGCCTGAGCTCGGGCGCCTCCAGGCGGACGATTCCATCGCCGCGGGCCCGTTCCGCGAGCTGCCGCGCGATTCCTGGCAGGTCCCTGAGCGTCTCGCGGAGGAGCGGCAGGTTTTCCCGGAAACCCTCGATCACCGCCCGCGTCCCCACCTGCTCGTCCATCCAGCGCCTGAGCACCGGGCGCGCCGTCTTCCACAGGTCGA